>WFWI01000105.1 GCA_015491205.1 Candidatus Microgenomates bacterium
CCTGTCTTGCTCCTGTTAAAACAATTATTTCTGGAGTAGAGATTTCTTTTTCAATTTCCTTTTGTATTATTCGTGGATAAAATATTGTCATATTGTTGGAATTATTTTACACTTTTCCTGGAAAAATGTCAAGAATAATGACGAAACGGCTAATTTAATCGATCTAGGTTCTAGTTAAGTATTATTCAAGCAGATTTAAAGTACATAAATCAAAAATATCACTGTTATCCCCCAGGCGAGGATGGTGAAGATCAGAGGCTTGTCGGTGACAATAAGCTTTTCTGGCATCTCCCCTTCTTCTTTTGCATACAAAAGCTGGGCATAGCGGGCAATGCCAAATACAACAAAGGGAATTGTTATCATCATCCACCGCCTGATTTCAAAGGAAGGGAGAAGTGTAGAAAAAAAGGCAGTTATGGGAGAGTTAACAATAGGTGGCTTTTCAAAATAGGTGTAGAAGGAGTAGCTTATTATTGTGGTGGTAGCAAAGGTTGTGCTTAAGAAATATAATAGATGCTCAGGGTAAAGGGAAAGGGCAGGTCTGGCTTTGGATCCTACTTTTACAAGTTCAGCGTGGCGCTTGACGGTTGCCATAAAAAGTGAGATGAAAAAGATTGTTAAAAGAAGCCAGATTGGGATATGGTAGCCTGTTATGGCTTCACCGGAGAGGGCTCGCAACACAAAAGAAAAGGAAATTGAAAATATATCATAAAGAGGAAGTTTTTTAAGATAAAGTGAGTATAAAAGGTGCAAAAGGAGGAAGGTTAAGGACACTAAAAAAAAGGCTATAGAAACAAACAGCGAAAAAATAAGCGAGGTTGCTGCAAGAAGAAAAACTGTAAAACTTACCTCTTGGATTTTTAACCTGCCTGAAGCTATAGGACGTAGCTTTTTAATTGGATGCACCTGATCAAATTTCACATCAATAATGTCGTTTAACATATATGAGGCGGAAGAAAGAGCGCACATAACAATGAAAGCAAAGGTTGTTTTTAAAAAAGTGTCCATTTCCAAAAGGTGGCCTGTGAAGATTGGAGCAGTAAAGACTATGAGGTTTTTTATCCACTGGTTGTATCTGCCTGCTTCAAGGTAGAGTTTTAACTTTTGGAATCTTTCTTTGAAGCCTTTAAACTTCATTAATTTGAATTATACAAAATTTTCTGATATGATAGTGTAGTCTATGGAAGATAAAGTTTTGCAATCAGTAATAGAGCTGCCGCTTCAGATCAAGCAGGCTTTAAAAGAGTCGCGAGCTTTGAGCTTCCCTGAAAATTACAAAAAAGCAAAAAAGGTTTTAGTTTGCGGAATGGGAGGCTCGCGTTTTCCAGCTTTGGTAGTGTATCATCTCTTCAAGGAGCGTCTTAAAGCGCCAGTTCTTGTCAACGATGAGTATCGCTTTCCCTCTTGGGTGGATGAGGAGACTTTGGTTATCCTCTCCTCCTACTCTGGCACAACTGAGGAGGTGCTTTTTAATGGGCAGTCAGCTTTTGAAAAAACCTCGCTTGTAACAGCAGTTACAACAGGCGGGAAATTGTCAGAAATTATGCGGGAAAAAAACCTGCCCTTTTATCAATTTGATCCAAAGCACAACCCTTCAGGCCAGCCGCGTATGGGCTTGGGATATGCAATTGGAGCATTAATTGGGATTTTTGAAAACGTGGGAATTTTGGAGTACAAGCCTGGTTTCAATCAGCCTTTGGAAGCTTTTAAGAATCAGGTTAAAGAGCTAGTTGAAGGTAAAGATTCTTTATCCCAAGCTTTAGCAGAGAAAGTTTATGGGCGCTTCCCATTTTATGTGGTTGCAGAGTTTTTGGAGGGTTTGGGAAAGGCTTTGGCTAACCAGACGAATGAAACTGCCAAATCTATCTCTGCCTACCATGTTATTCCCGAGCTTAATCATCATCTTATGGAGGGCTTAAAGCACCCAGAGGGTTTTAAAAAGGAGGCTCTTTTTATCTTTTTCAACTCCTCCCTTTACCACCCGCGGGTTCAAAAAAGATTTAGGATCACAAAGGAGGTGGTTGAGAAAAATGGAGTGGAGACTTTTGAGGTGGAGCTTAAGGGCGAGGATGTTGTTTCTCAAGCCTTTTACTTTATGGGGGTTGCCAGCCACTTTACCTATCTTTTAAGCCAAAAGTATGGTGAGGAGCCTGATAAGATTCCTTTTGTTGACTATTTCAAAAAGCGCTTGAAGGAGGATGATTGATATTGTTGTCTTTGGCCACACAACCGTTGACTTTTTCTTCCAAGGGGATAGCTTTACGAAAAAAGAGGGAAGGTTTTTTTTGGCAATAGGAGGGAAATACTTTGCTGACTTTTTTGCTGAAAAGGTTGGCGGAGGTGGGGCTAATGTGGCAATCGGAATTGCAAGAGCAGGACTAAAGCCCGCGCTTGTTTCTGATATTTCCTCCTCTCCTTTTGACAAAATCATTCTTGAAAAGCTTAAAAAAGAAGGGGTTGATACGCGCTTTTGCAGAAAAGGCGAAAAGGACGAGTTTAACATTTCCTGCATTTTACTCTCCGGCAGCGGTGAGAAAACAGTGATAAGCTATGAGACGCCAAACAGGCGCTTTGTTGAAAAGGAGAGGTTAGAGAGGATTTTGAGTGCCTCCAACAACTTTTATTTTGCCAACCTGCAGGAAGTGCCACTTGAGGAGCGGATAGAGATTTTGAAAAAAATAAAAGCTAAGGGAGGAAGGGCCTTTTCAAATTTGGGGGTTAAAGATTGTCGAGCTCCAAAAGAGCTTCTTTTTAAATTTTTAAGTTATGTTGATGTGGTCATCCAAAACACCTGGGAGTTTGCTGATATTGTGGGCAAAAAAAAGGAGGAGATAGATTTTAAAAAATATTTGCCGGAAATCTTCGGGGAATTTGCGGGAAAAATTCTGGTTATCACTGATGGAAAAAATGGAAGCTATGCTTATTTTGAGGGGAGAGTCTATCACCAAAAGGCTGAAAAGGTAAAAAGAGTAATTGATACAACCGGCGCAGGCGATGCTTTTACAGCTGGGTTTATTGGAGAGTTTTTAAAAAGCAATGATATAGAAAAAGCGATGAAGGCAGGGAGCCGTTATGCTGCTAAAATCCTTGGGAGACTAGGAGCAAATTGAAGGGTGGTAGCTGGTAGTTAGTAGTTGGTAGCTAGTAGTAAGTAGTGAGGAGTTGGTTAAATGTATTATGCTTATTGGGTTGTTTTCCTATATAAATCTGCAAATTCCTTTACTGCTTTTGAGAGTTTCAAGATGTGAGGAAGGGTGCCTTGGGTTACTGGTATGATCCAGAAGTGAAGGTGAGGGACTTTGAAGCCAAGGGAGAAGACAATGATCTTTTTAGCTTTTGTTTCTTTTTTGCTTTTTAAAGAGAATTCTTGGATAAGGCTGCCGAGCTCTTTGCATTCGTCTTTATTAAGCTCTTCTGGGCCTTCTATATGCCGCTTTGACTTGATAAAATAGAGCCCCTTTAATTTGATGTCAAAAGATTCATCCACTCGCCAAAAGGGAGTTTCCTTTATCATAAACTTTTTAGATTTGTGGAGCGAGCAAATGAGACAAGACATAATTTTATTGTAGGCAATATTAGCAGATTCGCAAAAGCAAAAAATTTAAGATTTGTAAGAAAACTTGAAACTATTCCTTACATTTTGTAGAATTTCTTACCATGGCTTATGTTGCAACTATAACCTCAAAAGGACAGATTACTTTGCCTAAAGGTTTAAGGAAAATTTTGGGATTGGAGGAAAGGGATAGGGTTATATTTACAGTAATTAAAAAAAATACAGCTGTGCTTAAACCTTTGGAAAAAGACTTTTTATCTTTTGGTAGGTCGGTCAAACCTAAAGGCACGAGAGACTTTCATAAAATTAGAAAAACGACCTTTAGGAAATTAGCTAAAAGCGTGGCCAATGAGTAAAAAAGTTTTTGTGGATACTAATATTTTTTTAAGATTCTTGGTTGGAGATAATGAGGATCAATATAAAAGATGCAAGCAATTTTTTGAGAAAGTAAAAAATAGGGAAATTGAAGCCGCAACCTCTCCTTTGGTGATTTTTGAGATAATTTGGGTATTGCATTCGTATTATGAGCTTTCTAAGGAAGAGCTTGTTGAAAGGGTGATTGCGCTGTTAGAATTGCCAGGATTGGAGATCCCACAAAAAGACAAGTTTCTGGAGGCACTAATCCTTTGGCAGGAGATAAAAGCTGATTTTAACGATGTTTTTAACTACGTTTGGTGTAAAAATAATATGGTTGAGAAGGTTGTTTCCTATGATAAGCATTTCGATAAGTTTCCAAAAATTCAGCGCGTTGAGCCCTAAAAGAAAATTGGTTGCGTGGCTACTTCTCCCTTATTCCTGTTAAAACTGCAGGCCATTTTAATGAAAAAGCAGGGTATAAAAAGTTTGAATTATTATTGGAGAAGATTAAAGAGGTGTAGGTTTTACCTGTAAGTTACAGGTTTTTTTGTTTGTTCCAAAAGAAGACTTAATTTTCTACGCTTGGTGTCGAGCTTTTCGATGTAGACTTTTATCTTGTCTCCGATTTTAAGCTTTGTGCCAGGCGGGATCTTGCTTACATGGACAAGCCCTTCTACTCCCTTTTCAAGCTTTACAAAGTAGCCATAGGACTCTTTTCTGACAACCACTCCCTCGACCTCTTTGTCTTTTGGATAGCGCTTTTCAATGCCTTCCCAAGGATCTTTTTCTAATCTTTTCATTGAAAGATTAAGCTTAAGGTCTTTTTCATTTTTCTCTGTGACAATAACGTCAATTACGTCTCCGGGTTTTGCATATTTTGAAGGGTCCTCAACTTTATCCCAGGAGATCTCGGAGATGTGCACCAAGCCTTCGACCTTGTCAATTTCACAAAAGATCCCAAACTCAGAAACGCTTATTACTTTTGCTTTGTATTTTTTGCCAACCTTTATCTTGTCAAAGCGTTCTTTAAGTTCTTTTCTTGAAATATGAAGGGCAGCTGCTTTTTGGGAGACAACCAGTCTATTCTTGCTTCTGTCAACCTCTAGAACTTTAACTTTTATCCTTTTCCCTTCAAGCTTTTCAGGGGAGTTTATATATTCTCCTGTAAGCTGGATTTTTGGAATTACCCCTCTTATTCCCATAAAGTCAACAAAAACCCCTCCTTTTCCATATTCTCCAGCTATAACTTCAATCTCTTCCTCTTTTTCTTTTTTCTCTTTTAAGATCTCCCAGCGACCCTTGTCAAAAAACTCGCGCAAGGATACAACAGGATAACCTTCGCGGGATTCCTCTGCAATGACGCGCACCTCAATTTCCTGGCCCTCTTTAAGGTAAGGGTAAAAAAGGGAAAGATCGCGCGTCTCCTGGCTGCCTAGTACTGCGTAAGTTTTCCCTCCAATATCAAAAAGAGCTTTTCTTTTTGAGAGTTTAACGATTTTTGCCTTTACTTTTTGGCCTTTTTTAATTACAGGAAGAGGTTTTTTTGACAAAAGAAGCTCCATTGGGTGAGTTGTTTTTGTTTCATGCTTTTTTCCTCCCATCTTGCAACCTCCTTATAAAAAGGAATAGAAATAATAACACAGGATCTTCCAAAATTCAAGGAATTAGGTTAAAATAAAAAGTATGAGGGGAGAAAAGGGGCAGGTTTTGCTTCTTATAGTTCTGCTATCTGCAACTTTGCTTGCAATTGCAGGCGGGATTTTTTTTGAGTCATTGGTGCAAACACAGGTGACTAAGATTCAAGAAGAGTCAATAAGGGCTTTAAAGGCAGCTGAAGGACTGGCTGAACAGGCTTTGCAACAAGGAAGCGGTACTGTAGTTTTGGACAGTAACAAGCTCAATCTTCCAGGAGCCTCAGGGAAGGCGGAAGTGGTTTCTAGCTTGTCCAATGTCTTCACAACACCTTTATTGGCCAAAGATGAGCAGTATACTTTTTATTTTTACGACTATGCCTCGGGAAATATTGGTCCAGCTTTAACTCCGGCAATGAAGATAGCGCCAGAGGTGGATATCTGTGATTCTAACTCTTTTGTTGTTGAGTTAACTTTTGTAGATTTATCAAATGAATCATTTTCGCGCGACGTTGTTGGCTGTCCAGATAAAAGTATAGCTACAAAAACATTCGGTACACCCTTTACTGCTCCAGCCTCACACGTAGTTATTTTAAGGGTTTTATCTGAAAGTAGTAATTTCCCTGGCACAAAGCTTGTTTTAACAAGGCTTGATGTTGATCCTGCCACTGGAGATTATCTTGTCTGGCCAGCCCAAGGTAAAACCGTTGTTTCAACCGTAAGGACTGCCTCAGGTGTAAAAAAAACTATTCGGGTTTTCCAATCCTATCCTCAGATTCCAGCCTCCTTTTTTGTAACAAAGTTTAACTAGACTATCAAATGAAAGTTATAAACCGCAGGGCAGGAAGAGATTTTGAGATTCTAGAAAAGTTTGAGGCTGGAATTTCTTTGACAGGACCTGAAGTAAAGTCAACAAAGCAAGGTAGGGTGAAACTTGAGGAGGCTTTTGTTAAATTTTCAGATGAAGGAGTAGTTTTGATAAACAGTTTTATTGCTCCTTATAAATTTGCCGATAACAGAGATTATGATCCTTACAGGCCACGTAGGCTTCTACTTCATAAAAAGGAGATTGTTCGGCTAAAAACCAAGTTGGCCCAGGCGCGGGGTTTAACAGTTATTCCCCTCTCCATTTATACAAAAGGTGCTTTGATAAAGGTAGAGATAGCTTTGGCAAAAGGAAAGAAGAAGTTTGAGAAAAAAGGGGTTGAAAAGGCGCGGGCAATAAAAAGAGCAATTGATAGGGAAATAAAAGAGTACCTTACAAAATGATAAAATGATTCTTATGAAAAGGATTATTTTGGCATGTTTTTTGGCAATATTATTAAGTTTTTTTGCTTTTTATTTTTCTGCCTATACTTTTCCTTACAAAGGATTTTTTCCTTATAAAAATGTCGCCCTTGAGTATTCAAAGAGTTTTTTGGCAAAGCTGGCAAATTTTGATGGTGTACATTATCTTAAAATTGCAAAGAATGGTTATGATCAATATGAACAGGCCTTTTTTCCTCTTTATCCTGTTCTGATAAGGC
>WFWI01000106.1 GCA_015491205.1 Candidatus Microgenomates bacterium
AAAAGAATACTAGAGCAAATAATCAAAAAATATAATCCTGAAAAAGTTATACTTTTTGGCTCATTAGCCGAAGGCAAAGTTGATCCCAGCGCCTCGGATATAGATCTTTTTATTGTAAAGAAAAACGTTCCAAAGGAAGGGAGGGAAAGGGTATATGAGATTGATAAGCTTGTTGATTATAAGATTTCGGCCGATTTTGTGGTTTTTACACCAAGAGAGTTTGCGTCTTCTTTAAAACGCAACGATCCTTTTGTGAAATATATAGTTAAAAAAGGAAAGGTTTTATATGAGAGAAGGTAAAAGCTCAGTTTACAAGGAATGGCTTGAGAAGGCAGAGGAGGATTATAGGTTTGTTAAGACCTACTTACCGGACGAAAAAGAATTTTTTGCCCAGCTTTGTTTCCACCTTCATCAAGCTGCAGAGAAGTATCTTAAGGCTTTTATTATTTACAAAAATCTACCTTTTAGAAAGGTCCACAATTTAAAGGAACTGATAGCAATATGTAAGAGTGCGGAGCCTGAGTTTGAAAAAGTGGAAGATGAGGCCCTTTATCTGAATAAATTTTACATTGACACGCGATATCCAGTGCATTGGCCGGCCAATTATACAAAAGAGGAGGCAGTTAAGGCTTTGAATTCCGTTGAGAAAATTAGAAATTTAGTTTTACAAAAAATTTTATGAGACTTTTAGTTACAGGCGGGGCAGGGTTTATTGGGTCAAACTTTATTCTTTATTGGCTAAAAAAATACCCGAAAGATTTTATCCTCAACCTTGACAAGCTCACTTACGCTGGAAACCTTGAGAATTTGAGAAGCGTTGAAGGGAGTCCAAACTACGAGTTTGTCAAAGGCGATATCTGCGATGGAAAACTTGTTTTATCGCTTTTAAAAGAATACAAAATTGATACTATCGTGCATTTTGCTGCAGAGTCCCATGTTGATAGGTCAATTCTTGAGCCTGCGCCTTTTGTCAAGACCAATGTAGAAGGCACAGTTATCTTGCTTGAGTCTGCGCTAAAGGCAAAAGTGAAGCGCTTTCATCATATTTCAACGGACGAAGTTTTTGGTGAATTGTCTTTGGATTCGGAAGATAAGTTTAGTGAAAATACATGCTATAGCCCCCGCAGTCCCTACTCAGCTTCAAAAGCAGCCTCAGACCATTTTGTCCGAGCTTTTTACACAACCTATGGCCTTCCAATCACAATCTCCAACTGCTCAAACAACTTTGGTCCCTATCAATTTCCAGAAAAGCTTATACCTTTGGCAATTACAAACATTTTGGAGGGTAAAAAAGTGCCAATTTACGGTGATGGGCTTTATGTCAGGGACTGGCTTTATGTGAAGGATCATTGCCGGGCGATTGATTTGATTTTGCACAAAGGAAAGGTTGGCGAGACTTATCTTGTTGGCGGCTTGACAGAGGATATTCCCAACATTGAAGTCGTCCGTAAAATTTTAAGGATTATGGGAAAGGGTGAGGAGTGGGAAAATTGGGTAGAGTTTGTCAAAGACAGGCCAGGGCATGACAGGCGCTATGCTATAGACTGGAGCAAAATCAACCGCGAGCTTGGCTGGAAGCCAAAATATTCTTTTGATACCGCTCTAAAGCTCACGGTAGATTGGTATGTAAAGAACGAGGTTTGGTGGAGGAGAGTAAAGAGCGGGGAGTATAGGGAGTATTATGAGAGGCAGTATGGGGAATAAAACTCAAATCTCAAAACTCAAATGTCAAATCCACAACTCAAATCTTAAATCTGTCAAGTTTTGAGTTTTAAGATGTGGATTTGAGTTTTGACATTTGAGCTTTGAGTTTTTCTTCTATTTTCTCAACCCCCCTAATCTCCTTCTTCAGCCAATAAATTAAAATTTCTTCACGTTCGTTCGAGGATAGGTAGAATTCTTTTTTGTTTTTGAGCTTATGAACGAGGTCGTAAAGGATGATTGCGACAGATACTGAGATATTAAAGCTCTCCACAAAGCCATACATTGGGATGGTAAGGTAAAGATCAGCCTTTTCAAGCCAAAATCTTGACAGGCCCTCAAGCTCTGAGCCAAAAACAAGAGCTAGCTTTTCTTTAGGCTTAAACTCAGGGAGAGTTTGGTAGGGATATTTTTTGTCAGGTGGAATAGTTGCGGTAATTTTATAGCCCTTTATCTTTAACGTTCGGTAAATTTCCTGCGGATTTTTTGAAGTATAAATGTTAAGCCATTTTTCCGCGCCCAAGGAAACGCCACGATTTGGTTGAAACTTGTTTTCTTTTTCAATTACATAAACATCCTGCACTCCAAAAGCATCGCAGGTGCGAAGAATCGCGCTGGCATTATGGGGTTGATACACGTCCTCTATTACAACCGTTAAAAAGCGCGTCCGTTTTTTAACCTTCTCCAAAAGCTTATTTTTACGCTCATTAGTAAGAAGATTGGTTAGTTGTTTTATCAACTGTTTTTTTGACATGTATTTTAAATTATATAAAAATTGTTTCTCTTTGGACTGTTGCCAAAGCCCGCATTTAACCTTCGAGGTTAAACGCGGAGCGTTATGGCGCTCCGGAAAATAACAAAATTGACATTTTTTGAAATTTTTTTCAGAATTTAAGATATGGCAAAAAGACGACTTTTCCGCGCAGGCTGTTTTTATCATATTTTCAATCGCAGTATAGCTGGGTTTAGAATTTTTGCTGATTTGAGAAATGGAGAGCGCTTCTTAACAGCCTTGGATTATTATAATACTATTGAGATAAAAGGTAGTCTTTCCTACGCTC
This sequence comes from Candidatus Microgenomates bacterium, assembly GCA_015491205.1. Taxonomy (GTDB): domain Bacteria; phylum Patescibacteriota; class Microgenomatia; order UBA1406; family GWC2-37-13; genus S141-128. Next base: position 2,763 of record WFWI01000106.1, read on the forward strand.
TATCTAAGCAAAACTTTAAAACAGGAAGCCTGCTTACGCCCAGAAGTAAAGCTTTAGTTAAAATCATGGCTTATTGTATTATGCCTAATCATTATCATCTTTTTGTGAAACTTTTAAGAGATGATGCGCTTTGGAAGTACATCTCTGATGTCGAGAATAGTTTTACCAGGTTTTTTAACGTGAAATTTAAGAGAAAAGGACCCCTTTGGGAAGGAAGGTTTAAATATGTTATTGTAAGAACAAATTCGCAAGCACTTCACCTTACACGATACATACATTTGAATCCGACCTCTGAAGGGTTGGTTAAAAGGCCTGAAGATTGGAAACTTTCTTCTTATAATGAGTATATATCTGACCCAAGAGTGTTAGGTGAGTATTTGACAGAATTTGAGATAGACTCTCCTGAGAGGTATAGAAAATTTGTAGAGGATAGAGTAGATTATCAGGCGAGGTTGGCAAAGATTAAGAAGATTATTTTAGAGTAAGTTTACGAAAGTTTTACGAACGGTAATATTTTTGAACGAGAAATGTTAAAAATTGAGTTTTTTGGAGCCTTGCCACGCGCCGGGTTTAACCTCGAAGGTTAAACCTGGCTTGATGTGGTTAAACCTGGCTTGATGTGGCAGTCTGGAGAGAAACAAAAATGAGAAAAATTAAAATTGCTATTACTGGATCAACTGGGCTGGTGGGTTCGAGGATAGTTGAATTACTTTCTAATGAGTTTGAATTTATCCCTTTAAGATATCCGGAGTTTGATATAACAAGAAAGGATGTTGTTTATAATACTCTTAAGGACCTCTTATTTGACATTTTTCTGCACCTGGCAGCCTATACTGATGTTGATGGAGCGGAAAAAAATAAAGAGCTTGCCTTCAAAGTCAACGTTGACGGCACAAGAAATGTCTTTGAGGTTGTAGAATTCCTCAAAAAAAAGTTTATCTACATCTCCACCGGCTTTGTCTTTGACGGAAAAAATCCTCCCTTTTTTGAGGATTCAAAGCCCAACCCGCTATCGGTTTATGCTAATACAAAGTATGAAGGGGAGAAGATAGTGAGAGGTAGGGCAATGATTGTAAGAATAGAGTATCCCTACAGAAAAAGCTTTCCCCCAAAAAAAGATTTTTTCCGCGCAATAAAAGAGCGGCTGGAGAAAGGGCAGGAGGTTTTTGCAGTTGAGGATATGTTTATAACCCCCACTTTTATTGATGATATGGCCTATGGCCTTGGGTGTCTTTTTAAAAATTTCACGCCCGAGATTTTTCATTTAGTTGGTAGCAAAAGTTATCGTCCGTACGATTTAGCCAGAATAATAGCCAAAAAGTTTTCTCTGGATGAGTCCTTGGTAAAGCCTATCTCCTTTGAAAAATTCTTTGAGGGCCGCGCCCCAAGGCCCCAGTGGAACGAGGTAAAATCCAAGAAAAACAACTTCTTTAGAATGAGGAGTTTTGAGGAAACAATCCCCTAAAAATGACCAATAACCAATGATCAATGACCAAACAAATTCCAATGACCGAATTTTCAAATGATCAAAACGTTTTTGTCATTTGGTAATTAGAATTTTGGTAATTGTTTGGTTATTGGAGCTTGGTCATTGGAATTTTCTTTTCATTGCCATTCCTCGCACATTATTTTAAACGGGCAAAAATCGCACCATGGGCCTACGTTAGCCTTAAACTCGCCTTTTTCAATTTCTTCAATTGTGCTTAAAATTTTTTCCTTGGCATCCTCAAGCTCTTTGCTCGTCCTTTTAAAGCTTATTTTCTCAGGTTCTGTGAGGTAATAAAACGTTAAGGTGACCTCATCAACCTTTTTGTTGTAAAGATGTGGATCTGTGGCAGCTAGGGCATAAATTGTAAGCTGCAGGCTTTTTTTCAAAATTTTCTCGTCCGGCTTTTTTCCTGTTTTGTAATCTATGATTTCAAGATGATCTCCAAGCCTGTCCACCCGGTCAATTTTTCCTGCAATCACATAGTTGCCAATTTTTATTTTGAAGAACCGTTCCAAATCAACAATTTCAATATCCTCCCTGTGGAAGTTTTTCCAAAAGTCAGCTAAAAGTTCACGCCCGGTTTTTTTCATTCTCTCCTCATGGGCAAGAGAGCTGTAGCCTAAAGGAATCCATTCTTTTTCAAAAATCTCAAGCAGCCTTTCAAGGCCGATTTTTTTGTTTCTTTTAAACTCCCGGTAAAACTTCAAGAGCGCGTTGTGGATGGAGGAGCCAAAGGAGGAGGCAGCAGTGGGAGGGGAGGGAAGGCCTAAAATATAGCGATATTTGTATTGAAGCGGACAGGTTTGAAAGGTTTCAAGCTGAGAAAAGGAATAGTAGTTTTGGCGGGAGAGCTTTTTTGGAAAAGCTTTTTGTTCGTTAGTGAATTTAAAAATTGTAAGCTGCATTTTCTCGAGCTTTTTTTGTTTAAAGTACTTTTCCACGAAGTCTTCTCCTAAAGTTTCATAAACAAAGGGGGACAAAGCCCTTTCCCTTTTGCCATTGCCGTAAAATTTAGCAGCGGTTAAAAAGGCAAGATCTTTAGCGCGGGTTAGCCCTACGTAAAAGAGCCTTCGCTCCTCCTGCAGGTGGTAATCGCCCTCGGGCAGAATTTCCTTTATAAGCTCGTTGGGAATTTGGATTTTCTCATTTTGCCTGCGCGTTGGAAAGCGCTGTTTTACAAGGTTGACTAAAAAAACTACTGGAAACTCCAAACCTTTGGCAGAATGAACAGTTAAAAGATTTACTGCATCGTAAACCTCAAAATCCTCTGTAGCTGCCAAGGGAGATTCGCCAAGCTCCATAGAAAGCTCCAAGTAATCAACTATAGCATAAACTGAGGCATCCTCCCTTTCAAGCTCAAAATTTCGCAAGTGGTTGAAAAATTTGGAAATATTAAGGGCTCGCTGCTGATCTCTTTCAGTTTTGAAATTCGCAAGCTTTGGCAAGTATTTTGTATCTTCCAAAAAGTAGTAAAGAAGCCTTCCAGCGCTGTCCTTTTGCACGCGCTTTAGATGCCGCTTTAGCATTTTGTAGATCTCAAAAAGTTTTTTTCGCGTTTTCTCCTTCAAAAGCGGCAAATAAGCCTGATAAATTTTATACTCCTCATTTTCAAGCTCCTTGTAATAAAAGCTAAGGTAAATTTCTATTGCTTTAAAAAGGCTGCGGGAAATTTTCCGGGAAAAATTTAAAAGCTCAATGAGGTCAAGGCTATCAATTCCAATAACCTCCATTGAAAGCACGCGGTAAAGGGAGGGGGAATCTTCAGGATCATACAGGAATTTAAGGTAGGCAATAAGCTCCTTTATCTCAGGCTGTTTGAAAAGCTTTGAGGTTCCAAGCACCTGGTAGGGAATACCGTGCCGGACAAGGGCGGAGATGAAAGGGTCAAGGTGCTTGTTTGCCCGGGCAAGGATGGCAAAATCCTTGTAAGAGTATTTTTTCTTTTTGACAAGCTCCTTTATGGTTTTTGCCACCTCCTCAGCCTCGTCATCCGCTGAGTCTTTGATGATAAGCTTTATTGGCTCGTTAGGAGTTTTTTTATTGGTAGCCTTTAATCTTTTTGAAATTCCCAGTTTTGCCTCTAAGGTGTCAGGGTCGTTATGTTTGATAAGGGAGTAGGAAGCATCCAAAATAGCCTGGTTTGAGCGGTAGTTTAAAAGAAGAGTAATTTGTTTGGCATTTTTGTAATCCTTCATAAAGGAGAGGATGTTTGAAACTGAGGCGCCGCGGAATTTGTAGATAGCCTGGCTGTCATCTCCCACGACCGTAAGTTTTGGGTTTTTGTCAGGTGGCGCCAAAAGCTTTAAGATCTCGTATTGGGCAATGTTTGTATCTTGAAACTCGTCAACTAGGATGTAGGGGAAGCGGGCTCTGTATTCTTTTAAAACATTTGGCCTTTTTCTGAAAAGCTTTAGGATATAAAGCAAAAGGTCGCCAAAATCCAAGTAGCCTTTTTCAAGCTTTAAGGCCTGATAAGCTTCGTAAGCTGCTGCCAGCTCAAGGTGTTTTTCCTTTTCTTCTTCGGACAACCAGTCGGTTTTTTTCTTTACCCAGGCCTTGTAATCTTCTGGACTGATATCTTCATCCTTTAATCGAGAGAAGTATTTGAGCAGCGCCTCAACAAACTTGTTTGGATTGCCAAGCGGCCTAAAATATTTAAGATCAAGGTTGAAAAGGTTTTTCTTGAAAAAAAGGATCGATTCAGCCTCTGTAAGGATCTTATAATCCAAGGGCAGGCCGATGTGATAGCCTGACTCGCGAAGGACCCTGTCAGCAAAGGAGTGAAAAGTTAAGATCCACGAGTCAAAATAGCCGTAGGGAAGAGCCTTGTCAACCCGCTCTTCCATCTCAAAGGCAGCCTTTTCTGTAAAGGTTAAGGCAAGGATGTTTTCTGGCTTTACACCTTTTTTTGTAATAAGGTGTTTTATTTTTTCAGTGATTACAAAGGTTTTGCCTGTGCCAGGGCCGGCGATAATAAGAAGCGGGCCTTCGTTGTATTCTATGGCTTGCTTTTGGTTCTGGTTGGGTTGCATAGGAAAATTATAGCATTGGTGGGTGGTAGTTGGTAGCTAGTAGTTAGTAGCGAGTAGCGAGTAGTAAGTAGCGAGAAGAAACAATGTATCATTATGCCAGCTACTAGCTACCAATCCCTAACTACTTACTACTCGCTACTAGCTACTTTTTCTAAAGCTCCAATTTACGGCCAAGATGTAGGAGAAGACTATAAGTATGGAAATTAGGGAGAGGTTTCTTTCTAAGGAAAAAAAGGAGTAGAGGAGATAGCCGAAAGCGGTTGATTTTTCAGGTAGAAAAGGCAGGGTTAACGTCAAGATTTTTGAGATTTCAAGATTAAGATAGACTTCTGCAAGCTCTTTAATTCCGCGGTTAACAAAAGAAGCTCCCAGAAGAATAATTAAGTATTCAGTTATCTTGTATATTTTGGAGATAGCAACTTTTAGAGTAGTGGCAAAAGATAAAATGCCAATAATACCAGCGATAACAAAGCCCAAGAGAAGTCCTAGCAGGTTGTTTAAAAAGCTGGAGAAAAGCGAGGTTGTGGCAGTAAAAAGAGCAATCTCAAACCCCTCTCGCAGGATGATAAAGATCAATGTTAAAAACAAAGCGACATCAAAGCGTTTTTCCTCGAGTTTTTTGTGGGAAATAAGAATATCTTTTGCTCGTGCGCGGGCAAAAAATTTGTGAAGAGAAAAGATAACATAAGCCAAAAAAGCGCCTGAAAAAAGGGAAAGATATCCTTCCAAAACCTCGGCATTTTTTTCGTTCAAAACGCTTCTGGCTTTATCAGAAAGGTAAAAACTTGCAATTGGCAGAAGGAAGGAAAAGATAGTTCCGATAATAATAGCTAGCCCAATTTCCTTTTCTTTTTTAAGCTTAAGCTTTTTTGAAATACCAAGAAAAACTCCGGCAATCAAAAAGGCCTCCAAAAACTCCCTTAAAGCAATTATGGCTGTGCTCAGCATTGGTCGCAAACAAAACTTTTACAAAAGGTGTGTGAGTTAGATTATAACATTTAAAAACTCAAATAAAAACTCAAATCTCAAAACTCAAATGTCACCCTAAACCAGATTCTCCGCTTAGCGGGGGAACGATTCAAGGTGCCCCGAACCGTATTCATTCTAGTTCGGGGCAAGTCCACATCTTAAAAGTAAAAAAATTTCTAAATCCTAATTTCTAATTTCTAAACAAATCCCAATTACCAAATTTTCAAATGACCAAAATGCTTTGGTCATTGGTTATTGGTGATTAGTCATTTCTTAGTCATTAGGTCAATTAGTCATTAGTAATTTTTTCACAACGCTTGACAAAGAGAGGATAACTGGGTATACTCTATACCCCTTAAGGGTATATAAGTTTGTTAGCGGTTTCGCTGTGGATAATTTGAGGATAAAGGCGAGGATAAACCGGATAATTGGGCAGCTTAAAGGAATTGAAAGAATGGTTTCAGAAGGTCGGGATTGTGAGGAGGTTCTTCTTCAGATTTCAGCAATTAAAAAAGCTATTGATGGTTTGACAAAAGAGATTTTAACTTCCTCAATCTGCCGAGTTGTTCCTGAGAAGGAGAGGGGAAATATAGAAAAAGTTATAAGTCGAGCGGTGGATTTGTAATATTTGTAATAATAATGGCTAAACTTTTTGTTGATCAATCTGGTAAAGTAGAACAACTGACCAAGGTCA
>WFWI01000107.1 GCA_015491205.1 Candidatus Microgenomates bacterium
GGCTCGGAGATGTGTATAAGAGACAGATTTGAGTTAGTTTGACTCAAATTCTCTTTATTATTTATTTCATTGTTAGTTTTTTCATTATTAGTTAATTCATTATTAGTTTGTGGACATTCAGTTGGACGTTTAGTTGGACATTCAGTTGGACGTTCTTGTAGGTCTGAATATTGATATTTTTGAATTTTAGTTGGACATTCAGTTGGACGTTTAGTTGGACATTCAGTTGGACGTTCTTGTAGGTCAAAGTTATATGTCTTTAACTTATATATGGCTATGTTTTTCTTTCCTTTTTTATCCTCAATTTTCTCTATGTATCCCCAATTGATAAAATTATCAATAATCCTCCTTGCTTTTCGCTCGCTAATACCTAATTTCCGAGCTAATACCCCTCTTGATAGATAGAACTCTCCTGTTTCTGTGTGGACGTATGACACTATAAGAGCCATTGCGGAAAGGTGATTTTTCAGGTCTTCTGCATCTTTAAACTCTTCATGTAGCAATTTAGTTGGAAAATTGGCATAATAATATTGTTCTCTCATTTCTACTCCTCCTTTAAAAGTTTACTGCATCAACTGCATCACGGAGTTTAAGTACTCCGTGGTCAATTCTTTTAAGAATTTTTGGAGCCTCAATTGGTCCATAGTTGCTCTTTTCGTGTACCAATTTCACATACTTATGCAACTGTTTATGGCTAATTTCCTCCCTCTTTGCTTCCTTTTCAGACAGTTTTTCAAGATTTATCTGGAATCTGATATTGTCGTATAGTGCCGTTGTTCCCCTGCTTTTACTTCCCTGTGTTTTTGCTGTGTGGTGTATTGCAAGTATTGCACATCCAGTCTCCTGGGCTACAACTTCAAATGCTTGTAGCAGTGTTGTCATTTGACCTGAACTATTTTCATCAGCCGAATGTGCCCTACGCAATGTATCAATCACAACAAGTCTCCTTCCTTCAGCGATTTTTTTGAGGGCATCCAGGTTTTTTTGAATAATGTTTCCCTGTGGATCTGCAAGTTCAAATATCCCTTTTCTCGCATATATAGACAGATTTTCTGTAAGCAGTTTTCTTTCATCTGGATGTAAAAAAGCCATCAGGTTCCATATCCTGTTGTGTAGAACAATGTTGCTGTCTTCTAAACACAAATATGCACACTTACCTGTTTTCTTAACGTTTATAGCCCCTTCAGTAATGTCTTTACCTGTTGCAACGGCTGTTAATATCTCAAGAGTTAACATTGATTTACCTAACCCTCCAGGAGATACCAACATCCCAACAGATTGAGCCGGCAGAGTATTAAAAACGAAATCAATTTCAGGAGGGGGTGTTGTCATAAGGGATTGTAGATTGATTTCTTCAAGGGGTATTTCTTGATTTTTTTCTTTTATCTCGGTAATAACTGTTTCTATTTGAGGTATAACTTTCTCAATGTCTAATTCCGATTTTGCTATCTGCAGTGCAAGGTTTTTAAGTTGCTTAGCTGCTGAATTTTTCTTTATCTGGTCTGCTAAAAATGGTTGTAGCGATGCAGGAAGAGAACCGTTTAAATTTGCAAGGAGAATTGTTTTTCTATATTTCTCTAATAACCCTTTATTTAATAAATATGAAGAAAATATGTCAAATTTTTTGGGGCTATTTTCCATGTCTGTTAAATTGTTTTCTCTATAAAACTCGTCCAATAAATTATAGAGTTCATAATTAAGCGGATTTGTAAAATCCTCTTTTTTAAGTATGCTTTTAGGAATATTCCAACCGTTGAGAATAATAGATCCTATCAATGCATATTCTAATTCAAGAATTTTTACACCAGCCATTGTTCCAGTCTCCTCCTGCTCTTTATCCATTCAAGAAGCGTTTCTGAGTTGTTTTCCCAAACCTTGACTTCAATATCTCCAAATTCAAAGAAAACTTTCCCAGTTTCGTTGATAAATTCTGTTAAGTCGTAGTATTCAAGCATTAAAAACCAGATTCCTTCAGCAAGAGCTATATGTCCCTTTTTCGCTATCCTGAATGCCTTTTCTCCAAATTGATTTCTAATTTGTTCCAAAATGAACTGTTCTGTGTTAGAATTTTTCCACATTGTTTCAAGCATTTTGATTTGGGCGTTTCGCCCTTTTTTCTTAAAATGGCACATCTTCTTCGTCCTCCTGTTCATTTGGTGTATCTAAACCTTTTGTGTGATCTTCAGATTTTTGTTTTGTGAGAAGAGAAACTTTCTCTGCGACTATTTTTACCTTGGATCTTTTATCCCCTGACGAAGTTTCCCATCTGTCCTGTCTAAGCTGTCCCTCTATAAGTATCTGTGTCCCTTTATTCAGCTGTTTCCCAAGTCTCTCTGCAAGCATTCCAAAGCTTTCAATATCAAAAAAGTATGTTTCTTCTTTCCATTCATCTTTCACTTTGTAGGCTCTGTTTACAGCTATAGTGAAGCTTGTTACTTGAGAACCGCTTGGAAAGAATCTTATCTCTGGATCCCTTGTAAGTCTGCCGATTAGAAAAACTTTGTTTAACATTTATCCTCCTTTATAAGCCTTATAAACTCATCTATTTCCATAACCACCAAAACAGGCTTTCTGTTTGCCTTGATGAACAGGTAATCATTGCCTTCAAGCCAGTCGTATATTTGTTTGAAGCCGTCTTTCCTGGCTTTTACTTCTGCTCTTAAACTTCCGTCAATGATTATGTCTCCCTTAAATCCTTCTGCAGCTCCAGACAGAGGCACTCTTTTTGCCGGTATGCCGTTATCTTTGAGATAGTTAACAATTTCTCTCTCTACTCTATTGCCTTTATTTCTCTGCATTTTGCCCATTAGTTTCCTCTTTCAATCTTTAAATGGTTTCTCAATACAGCAATCAGATTAGAAGCATGCCCTTTTGTGAAATTGTCCAGATTGTTAAGATCCCACTGACGGGATATTTCGTGGACAGTTTCAGGCTTTAGCTTTGAGCATAAGTCCAGTATGTAATCTTTTTGCTTTTTGGTTATTTTGTTCACTTTGCCAACCTCTCTGCTGTGTTGATTGTTTCCAGGATCTTTTCTATTGCTTCAAGTCCTTCTTTTTTGATCCTTTCTGCTTCTGCTTTTGTGATCTTGCTGTCCAGTGCTGCATTGCCTATGCTGTCTATGAATTCTGAAAACTCCTGTAGGCTTGCAGCTGTTTTCTTTGAGAGTATTGGGAAACTGTGAGTATCTATCTCGGGGAGTTTGAAAACTGAATAACCCGACCATGAGGCTAATTTTCTTAACGCTTTTTCAGGTTTTGTTTTTCTCCAGAGACCTATAAATGCCGATAAAGAAGGAACTTTATCATCGTATAGATAATGGGATATTGAGTGTTTTGAAACCCCAACCAGTTCTGCAAGATCCTCAATTGTATATCCCTTTTCTCTGGCTTCTAAAATGATGTCTTCAGTTATTTCTTTAGCAAAATCCCTGAATACCTGTTTACACATTTTTACCCCCAGAAGTGTGTTTATTTGCTTCATTTCCTCCCTGTTTTTGCCGGTTTGATGAGCTACTATAATCAACAAGGAGGGTCGCTGATGGTAAAAAAAGAGGCAGGCGACAACCTGCCCCATCTAATGGAGGTTGAGGTACCCGCCGCAGACACCGGGAAGGAGGGAGGGGGATGCTCATTGGGTAGCTCCTGTAAAATCTTTGTTCAAATATTCTTCTATTTCTTGTTGGTATTCTTCTGGGTAAAGAAACCAAGTTCTTGGCAATCCTGTAAGTTTTTCCAAAACTTTTGCTTCAATCGGATCAATTCTTACAAGTCCACTTTCTTTTTTACTGACTATATAGTGCCCCTTCCATTCGTCATTAATTCCAAGCTCTCTTGCTTTTTTACTAAAAAGTTCTGCTACATACTCTTGAGACAAGTTATTTCTAACTCTCCAAGCTTTAAGTGCATTTGGATTGTCCATGTTTCTCCTCCTTGTTTTCTTATTATTGTGCAAAATTTACACGATGTCAATATGGAGTGTGTAAAAAATGGTATTGTTTGAATGTGCAAAAGAGACACATAATAAACTCATGAAAAGCTCACAGATAATTAAACGGCTTGGAGAGAGGATCCGTGAATTAAGAAAGAAAAAAGGATTATCATCTGATAAATTAGCAGAACTTATTGGTAGAGAGGGAAGTTTTATAAGAAGGTTAGAAACAGGCAGATTAAAAAATATTCCAGATGAAATTGAAAAAATCGCCAAAGCTCTTGGTGTCAGTGTAGCGGAGTTGTTAGAAGAACATGATGAAAAAAAGCCTCCATCTCTTGAAAAGATCGCAAGGAGTGTGAGATTTCTTCCGGTGGTTGCAGCTGTCAGGGCAGGACCACCAGGGGAACCTATTCAATTTAGATATACTGAAAAAACATATCCGTATGTAGGAAAACTTCCATGTAAGGAAAATGAGTGTTTTGTTATAGAGGTTGACGGAGATAGTATGGAACCCACGCTTGAGAGGGGAGATTTTGTTTTAGTCAAAAAGATAGAGGCATATCCTATGAGGTTTCCAGAGAATTTTGAAAACAAGATAGTAGTAGCCGCAAATGAAAATTGGGAATATACAATAAAAAGATTAAAGAAAATAGATAACGAATACTTTTTAGTTCCGGACAATCCCACATATCCAATTCAAAAACCAAACAGCTGGCACATAGTGGGAGTAGCAATAGAAAGACTGCCAAAGCCAGAGAAGCTCTAAAATATTGTGGACTTTCCGAAAATCTTTATATAAGATTTTAGAGGGAGGAAAAATGACAGATTTTAAGAATTTAAATATAACTTTAGAGAAGATAGAACAAATAATTGCTGAATTTGTAAAAGAAGCAGGCGGGAGATATGAAATAGAAGAAAAACCTAATAAACTTTATCAGCTCAGAATTATAGTTCCTGGGCAAAAAGAAGCTCTTCTAAACATATATGATACAAAAAAAGGGATAACAATTAATCCTAAAGTAGGGACTAATCAGGAGTTATCTTTTAAAAT
>WFWI01000108.1 GCA_015491205.1 Candidatus Microgenomates bacterium
CAAGGTTAAATTGGAAACAAGCACAATTGTACACCCCGGGGGTGTACGTTTTCGTACACCCCCGGGGTGTACGATATTACTTCTTTTTAGCTTTGACAGGGATACGTTTTCGTACACCCCCGGGGTGTACGATATTACTTCTTTTTAGCTTTGACAGGGATCTTTTTGGCCTTTGCCTCCTCTGCGATTTTTGCAGTTACAGTCACTACTCCGTTCTCAACCTCAGCGGATAAGGAGTTTACATCAATAGGTCTTGGGATGGTTACAGCATAATCAAAGGAAACAATCCTATCTTTCCTGTAGTACTCTCTCTTCTCTTTCTCCTCTTCCTTCTCCTCCTCCCTTGCCTGGATTCTTAATACTCCATCTTCAAAGGTGACCTCCACCTTCTCTGGCTTTACGCCAGGCACTGCAGCCTTAACGACAACCTTTCCATCTTCCTCATACATATCAATTCCTTCAGTCATAGTAAGCTCTGGAAACTCTTCCTCAAATTCTTCCCAAATGGATGGTCTGAAGAACCACCTTGTTAATGGTGAAAGCGCTCTGACCATATTTTCTCACCCCCTTTCTAATGGCTTAACTTATAATTGTTTCTAAAACCTCGAAGGTTGATAAAGAAACCTCCGAGGTAAAATACCTTAATATATCTATTAGCAATCTACCATATAGTCTGCTAATTGTCAAGAGGTATTCAAGCCTATTTTCCGAACCCCGCAGGTTAGAAGCAGAGCTTTATAATAGTCTATCTTGTACATCGAGGGTGTGTTTGGAACTCATTTTCCCAACACCCACTCCACCACCATCTTCTTTATCCTAAAATATTCCTCCTTTTCAAAAGGCATATTTGCTATAAAATAGCGCTTGGAGCGAAGATGGGAGCAAAACATACACTCATAAAGATCATAAGAGTCGTGAATGAAAAGGCTTCTTGACACCTTGTTAGACCAGGAAACTTCAAATGAGCTTGAGCAGTAAATACTATCGTTAACTCTAACCCCAAAACTACATCCAAAACTATCCCTTGATGCCAGCATGAACTGACTGTTAACAATTTTATAACAAAATACAAGCTTTTTGCTGTCAAAAACTGATACACTTTTGTAGACTTCAAGACTATTATAAACGCCGTCAGAGCAAGCTACATCTTTTGAGTTGATTTGTTTTTCAGCTGTTAAATAATTTATTTCTTTCCAGTACTTCAAAATATCCTCCATGCTTTTGACTGGTCGCTTTTGCATCACCCATTCATCTTTTTTAAACCGCTCTGCCACTGCTTTTTGACCCGCAATCTTAAAACTTTTCTCGCTTGAAAAAATCCAAGTATCTTTGCCTGAAAGGTCACACTTAACTTTTGAAGGAAGCGGAATGTCAAAGGCAAACTTTCTCTCTATCTCTTCTAAAGAAAAATTAACCTCTCTTCCAAAAACCTCCTTTAAAATTTTTTTTGATATCTCTAAGGCTTTTTGACTGTTCATAGAAAGACCTAATAACTTTTAACTTTCCAATCTTCACACCTTCCTACCTTCCAACTCAAACATCAACCGTCCTACCTTTAAAAGCTGGCGTAAACTCGCCTTTTGCAAAGACCCTTGCAACAACCTCCCTTGGGTTTAAACTCACCATAGTCTCCTTTTTCAGATCCTGCTCTTTTCTTCCTCTTTTCCTTTCAAACTCCAACAAAAACTCTGGGAATTTAAAAACTAAATTTTCAGCCAAAATTTTTGCGTCCTCATCTGCCACTTTAAAAACAAAAAAGTTATAAACATTTGAGAGCATTGCTTTTAAAAGACTGCTTGATACCTGCGTTAAATACTGTTGGGAAAGGAAAAGCCCAAGGTTAAACTTTCGAGCCTCGGAAAGGATAGATATTAAAGCCTCGTTCTCAACTGTGGAGACCTCATCAATTATCAGAATAATTTTTTTATTCACGCTTCTTTTTTGCGCAATTAAAAATACCTGTTGAATAATAAGACCTGCAATAAGCTTTGTTGCTTTCTCTCCTAAATATATCCGGCTTAAAGGAATACTAACCAAAAACTTATCCTTTAAAACCTCCTCTAAAAAAGCCTCATCCTTCCCACCGCCGACCAGAGCTGGCACAAAAGAAATTTCATCTATTAACACCAAAATCGGCATTATTGCTTTCTCATAAAAGGAAGTGGCTATTTCATTAAACTCTGTTTCAAAAAAATGTTTCAAAAACTCATCTTCAGCTGGCAAACCTTCCAAAACCTTTTTTCTAAACTCAATCTCTGTCAAAAACTTCTTCAGAGTATTTATGCTCATCTGATTTTTTTTAAAAAGGACGTACAAAGAATACTTTAAAACCCTTTCAAGCTTGCTATTAAAAGCCTCCTCTAAAAGGGTTTTAAAAAGAAGAATTGTAAGCTCTGTCGCTATTTTTGCCTCAGCAGAAGAAGGAAAAAGTTTACAAGAGGCCTTTACAAAATCAAAAGTTATCTTATCAAAGCCTTGAAAACCTTTATCAAGCGAAGCATGGGGGTCTATCAAAACCACAGAATAATTTTCCCTGTCAAACTCATAAAGCCTTTTCACAAAAAGCTCAATAAATTTTGATTTTCCAACTCCTGTCTGCCCAACAATTAAAGTGTGTTTTAAAAAATCAAAGCTCTCAAGTGAAAGGAAAAGCTCTTGGGAAAAATATGGAAAA
>WFWI01000109.1 GCA_015491205.1 Candidatus Microgenomates bacterium
ATATACAAAAGACCTGCTTTGCTGCAAAGCTCAGAAACTATAGGCGCGATAGTTTTTTTTGTACCAACAAAAAGAAGAGTTTTCCCTTCTTTCCCAAGCTCATAGGCAAACTCCTTGGCTTTTTTAAGGTAGTCAACTGTTTTTGAAAGATCAATAAGGGAAATCCCGTTTTCATTTTTGTAAACATAAAGTTTTTTAGCTTTTGGATGGGTCTTACTTTTTTTGTGTCCTATATAAGCGTTTAGTTCAAAAAGTTTTTGGATAAGCTCCTCTGCCGTTTCGTTATTTGCTTTCTTTTTCATAATCCATAAATTTTAACAGGCAACCTAAGTTTTTGCAAAAGAAAAATTAGATATAGCTGGATGGAGCTGGACATAGTTGGATGAAACTGGATAATGAATTATCAGATTTCAATTATTAAACATTGAAAATTTCAATCAGCTTTTCACTTTACGCTTTTCGCTTTTAGCTTTATTAAAAAGCTCTTCCTGTGATATTTGCACAATCCATGTTTCAAGATCTTTTCCAAGTGTTCTTTTGTCCCATAGCCTTTGTTTTTTCGGAAATTGTATGCTGGATATTCTAAGTGAACCTTTCGCATCAATCTATCTCTTTCTGTTTTTGCAAAGATGGAAGCAATGGAAATAGATAAACATTTTTCATCTCCCTTTTTTATAGAAAACACTTTGATGTTTTTACTGTTGGCCTGATAGGCAAAAAAATCAATAAAAAGCGCCATCTTGCTTTTAGGAAATTTTCTGCACCAGAAAGCTTCAATTCGTTTTACTCCCAAAAGAAAGGCTTTATGAATTCCATTTTTATCTATTGTTTTGTTGGAAAAGTGAACAATAAACTTTTCAAGTTTATCTTCAAGCTTGTCACGCAAAGCTTCACGTAGATTTTCTGGAATTTTTTTTGAATCATTAACACCAAGAGTGTGAAGCTCTTTCTCTTTTTGCAGAAATCTTTTGGTTATGCAAACGGATCCAAGCGTTAAAGGCCCAGCAACCGCGCCTCTGCCTGCTTCGTCTATAGCAACAATTATATCAACAGATCTAAAAAGCTTTCTCTCAAAAGAAAAGTCAGGCAATCTCATCAAGATCTAGTTCCTTCAAGTATTTTCTGAATTCTCCATTAATATCAGGATGCCTTAGCGCAAATTCAACCACAGTTTTTAAATATTCAAGCTTGTTGCCTGTGTCATAATACCGACCATTTTTTATTTCAACTGCGTATACTGGTGTCCCTTCTTTCTGCAATAAGTTTATGGCGTCCACTAGCCAAATCTCTCCCCCTTTGCCAGGCTTAATGCTTCTTAAAGCATCAAAGATAGTCGGAGGTAAAATATAAGCTCCATGAGTGGCAATATTTGATGGAGCCTCGTCTGGTTCAGGTTTCTCAACAATCTTCTTTATTTTGTAAACATTACCTTTTACAGGCTCAAGATCAGCTATTCCATAACGCTTAAGGTCCTCTTTTTTCTCAATCTTTACGCCTGAAATTATTATCCCAGGATGCTCTTCAAAAACCTCAAGCATCTGCGCCAGCCTTGGAGGATAAGCGTAAATGAATTCATCTCCCCAAAGTACTGCAAAATACTCATTGTCAATCACAGGCTCAGCTGAAAGAACTGGAGTACCATTTCCATAAGGGCCTTTTTGCCTTACATAGATAAAGTTTGCAAGCTTTGAGATTCTTTCTACTTCCTCTAAAAGCTGCATTTTTTTTCCTTGCTTTAAGATCTTTATAAGGTCTTCATTAGGTTTGTCAAAATGATCCTCAATTGCTCGTTTATTTGAACCTGTAACTAACACTATATTCTTTACTCCTGAAGCAACTGCTTCTTCAACTACATATTGGATAACTGGTTTATCAACCACTGGAAGCATTTCTTTTGGCATCGCCTTTGTTTGTGGTAAAAAGCGAGTACCAAAACCAGCTGCTGGTATTACGACTTTTGATACTTTCATAGGCATTATTCTGAAAACTTAATAGTAACAGATTTTTGAATTTCAATATTATCAACTATGGCTTTTATATTTGCAAGCCCAGGTTGTGTAGAAGAAAGTTGGAATTCAGCTTTCCCATTCTTATCAGTTGTTACCCTAGTAGGGCTCACTACTCCTA
>WFWI01000110.1 GCA_015491205.1 Candidatus Microgenomates bacterium
GAATCATCTATACTATTGACTTAAAAAATAAAGAAATAACGATTCTTTCAGTAAGGCATAGGAAAGAAATTTACAGAAACTGATTTCCTACCACAACCCATTCATCACCATAAAACAAAAATTAAAATACTCCAAATCCAACTCTTTTGCTCTTTCAATTACTTTTTTATCAGCTGAGCCGGGTTGAAACCAAACGGAGGCAATACCAAATCTTTTTACTTCCTCTAAAATTTTCAAACTCACCTCAGGCTTTACAACAAAAATTGGAAGCTCAATTTTTCCAACCTGATTCTTTAACTCTCTTAGACTCTTGTAAACTTTCACACTTTCAAATTTTCCTCCCTTTGGATTTACAGGATAAACTTTAAACCCCTCTTTTAACAAATCTTTAAAAATCTTATGCCCATATTTTTGCTTATCAAAAGAAAAGCCTACAACAGCAAGGTTTAACCTTTTAAAAAATTTTCTGAGCTCAACTGTTAAAGGACAATTGTAATGATTATGTAGTCTTGCAGGGCAATAATTTTGGCCATAATAAATAAGCCTCATTGAAAAATCGCGCCAATGTTTTTTTGGAACTATTTGCATTAAATCCTTTTCCACTTTCTCTGGAGTCGTAGAATCTGACAAGCCCAAAAGCTTAGATAAACGCGCGACATGAGTATCAACTATCATCCCCTCTTGCTTTCCATAAAGCCATTGAAGAACAACATTAGCTATCTTTCTTCCAACTCCGGGCAATTTTAAAAGCTCTTCCATCTTATCAGGAACTTTTCCATTGTGCCTTTCCAAAATAATTTTTGCACACTCTTTAAGCCTTTTTGCCTTTTGCCTGTAAAGGCCAACAGATTTTATCATTCTTTCAAGATCTCCTAACGGAACTTTCACATAATCCTCAGGCGTTTTTAACTTTTTATCCAAGCCCTCCATTACTTTGTTTACCTGCCTATCAGTTGTATTTGCAGACAAAAAGACAGCGACAAAAAGATTGAAAGGAGAAGAATGTTTAAGAGGAAATCGCACTTCTGGAAAAAGCCTTTCAAGCGTGCAATTGTACAGTAAAAACAAACTCCTTTTTATCATTTTTACAAATTAAGTCTAATTGAAAAACATTCTATATTATGTTAAACTTATTTTCAGAATAAACCTCCCCCGCTTAGCGGGGGATTTTTCTTTCTATAAATGCTTTTAATTTCTTAATATCAACATACTTGTTGCTCGCTCTTATTAACTCTATAGAAATATGTCCCTTAGTGGAAAAAACTAAAACTATTTTACTCTTCTTACGTAAATATTTAACTACAATTTCAAAATCACTATCACCTGAAAACAAAAAACAAGTATCGTATTGTTCTACTAAAGTCAAAATATCAAAAGCAAGCTCTACATCTAAGTTTCCCTTTAAGACTACTCCCTTAGGAGTTTTTATATACTTAATAGGTTTTGTTCTAAGCGTAAATCCTCGATCTTTTAACATTGCAAAAAATCTTTCCTGACCAAGATTTTCTTTTGCTTTTCCATAATAAAAACCCAAGAAAACAATATTAAAATTATTTTTCAAAAACTTAGCTAACTTTTTATAATCTACCTGCCAGCCTAAGGCTTTCTGAGAATACAAAATATTTGCTGCATCTATAAATACAGCTACTCTTCCCTTAGCATATTTTTTTTAACAGACTCAAAATTTGAGTTGTAGTCTTAAGCTTTGACATTTGAGTTTTAAGTTTATTATAATCTATTCATGCCCGAGCTTCCTGAGGTTGAAACAATCCGCAGAGGATTGGATAAATACTTGAAAAACAAAACAATAAAAGAGGTAAAAATCCTTGACCCAAAGCTCATTCAAGGCGATGTTAAAAATGTTATTAACGCAACAATTGAAAAAGTTGAGCGCTATGGAAAAGGACTCGTTATCAACCTTTCCAATAACTACTCAATTGCAATTCATATAAAACTCACTGGCCAGCTTGTATATCAAGGAAAAGAAAACAAAAATACAAAGCCCTCTAAAGAAAAGGTTGGCGAGCTTCCTTCAAAATTCACCCGAGCGATTTTCTACCTCTCTCCCCAAGGCACGCTTTATTTTAACGATATAAGACGCTTTGCTTGGATAAAAATTTTGCCAAAAGAAGAGGTTAAAAACTTAGACTTTTTCAAAAACTTAGGCCCTGAGCCTTTTAAAGACTTGACCTTAGAAAAATTCGAAAAAATCGTAAAAAACTCTTCTCAAAAAATAAAAGCTCTCCTTATGGACCAGAAAAAAATTTCAGGAGTTGGAAATATATATGCCAACGAAGCACTTTTTTCCGCTAAGATAAACCCATTAAGAAAAGCCAACTCATTAACCAAGGAAGAAATAAACAAACTTTACAAAGCTGTTCTTAAAGTATTAGAA
>WFWI01000111.1 GCA_015491205.1 Candidatus Microgenomates bacterium
CAGTTAAACAATACATCTAAGGAAAATGAAGAAAGAAGAGTATGCAATTGTATTAGAATACTTGCCAAACGGGTATCCTCTAGAGAGGAAAATGATGCCTATAGCGCAAGCTATAGGAGAAAAAAATCTCACTCTATTAGAACTTGTTCCAAGAAGAGGAATTACTTTGGAGCCTGGAGAGAGAGTATATATTGGAGATGGCAAGAGAGACAAAATATATTACATTCTTGGAAGGCTTAAAAGAGAAAAACTCACAGAGACTGCAAAAGAGCAACTTGCAGAGTTCATCTCAAAAATAGTAAAGGAAAGGGAAAAAGAATTCGTTGAGTTTTTCAACAAGGCTGAAGCGATAAACAAAAGAGTCCATCAGCTTGAATTGCTGCCTGGACTAGGAAAAAAACACACAAAAGAAATCCTTGAAAAAAGGCAGGAAAAGCCTTTTGAGAGCTTTGAAGACATGAGAAACAGAATTCATAATCTGCCACATCCTGAAAAAGCAGTAGAAAAAAGGATTTTTCAGGAGCTTACAAACATAGAAAGATATAAACTGTTTACGCAATAAAATGGCTGAAACAAAAATTGCTGCAACAAACACTGAAGAAACCTCAAAGGATGCAGGAGTTGCACCAGTGAAACAACCGAAAGAAGAGGAAAGAATAGTCAGAATTATGTCCAAAGACATTGAAGGGCGGCTTAGCATTTATGCAGGGCTTGCAAAAATAAAAGGTGTCTCTTGGGCATTTTCAAATGCGATATGTAGAAAACTAGGACTAGACAAAAAAAGAAAAATCGGCTCCCTTACTGACGAAGAAATAAAAAAGATTTCAGAGTTTATAAAAAACCCTGAACTTCCAAGCTTCATACTAAACAGAAGGGTTGATTTTGAAACAGGAGAAGACAAGCATCTGACTAGTACAGATTTGGAGTTAAGAACAGAGTTTGATATTAAAAGACTGAAAAAAATAAAAAGCTACAGAGGTTACAGGCATATTGCAGGCCTGCCTTTGAGAGGTCAAAGAACAAAGAGCAATTTCAGAAGAAACAGACGTAAAGGAGGAGGAATTAAAAAGAAGAAGAAATGAAAAGAAAACATAAAACCTATTCAAAGCCGAAGAGACCTTTTGACAAGGAAAGAATCTTAGAAGAAGCAAAAATAAAAAAGGAATTTGGTCTGAAAAATAAAAGGGAAATCTGGAAAGCTGATGCAAAAGTAAAATCAATGAGAGAAAAAGCAAAAAAACTGATTCCTGCCTCTAAAGAAGAACAGCAGGCTCTTTTTGATAGGCTTAAAAAAATAGGGCTTAATGTTAATTCAATTGCAGATGTTTTGGCACTGGATAAAAGAGATTACTTAAAAAGAAGGCTTCAGACAATTGTATTTGAGAAAGGGCTTGCAAGAACCATAAAAGCTGCAAGACAATTAATAGTTCATAAAAAAGTTTTAGTTAATGGTAGAGCAGTTGACAGTCCTTCATACATAGTTCCTGTAGCACTTGAAGACAAAATAACTCTAAGGGAGAAAAAGCCTAAAAAAACAGAAGAACAAAAGAGTAAGGAAGATGTTGAGGAAGTAAAAGAAAAGCAAGAAGAAAAAACAACTGAGAAAACAGCGGAGGAGTAAAAATGGCTGAAGAAAAAGCAAAAAAGAAAAGAGAAATTGAGGCTGTAGTGAATGTTTATACCTCTTTTAATAACACTATTGTTCATGTTACAGACATGTCTGGCCAGACTATAGCTAAAGTTACAGGAGGAATGGTAACAAAACACGACAGACTTAAAGCAAATCCGACAATTGCTATGTTTATCGCAAAGCGTGTTACAGAAACTCTTAAAGAAATAGGAGTTACATCTTTATTTATCAGGATAAGGGCAAAAACAGGCAATCCTGCTCCAGGGCCTGGAGCACATGCAATTATAAAAAGCTTGTCAAGAGAAGGTTTTAAAATACTCAATATTCTTGATACAACAAGAATACCAAGAGGAGGTCCTAAAAGAAAAGGCGGAAGACGTGGTAGAAGAGTGTAAATAATGTAAATAAAAAAACTTTAAAAACACTCTTTTTGATATTTAAAAATGGAAATTATACAAAAAAGGGATAACCAGATTGTATTTAAGGCAGAAATAACTGAAAATTTAGCAAATGCTATAAGAAGGTATGTAAGCCATATTCCTGTATTGGCTATTGATGAGGTTGAAATAGCAAAAAACGATTCTCCTTTATATGATGAAACTATTGCTCACAGGCTTGGATTAATACCTTTAAAAATGGATAGCTCAATAAATGAAAAAAGCGTTGTTGAGCTTAAAC
>WFWI01000112.1 GCA_015491205.1 Candidatus Microgenomates bacterium
TATAAATAATAGAGCCATAAAGCCTTATTAGGATTCGAATTTAGTTTTGAAGAATACAGTGTACACCCCGGGGGTGTACACTGTAGTGTAAAGCTAAGCCATATAAAAGGAGATCATAAGTTGAGATTGTTGATATAAGTTGTTAAAATAAGCTTAACATGTTGGCTAAACGAATACACATTTTGGTCGAGGAAGAGCTTTATAAGAAAGTGGTTCTTTTGGCACGAAAGGAGGGTGTTTCAGTGGGTAGGTTTGTTAGAGAGGCAATAACAGAAAGGTTGGAGAAAATGAAAAGAGCGGAGGCGGTTAAGAGGATATTAAAGTTTACACCGGTGAGGATAAAAAAAGGAGAGATATTGGATTGGATAAAAGAAGGAAGAAGGTTTTAAAGTTTTTCAGACTATGAAAGTTGTAATAGATGCTTCGGTTTCAGCTAAATGGTTTCTTCAAGAAGATGAGGAGAGCACAGGGCACCGTTTCAAAATTGCCACCTAAACGTTAAAAATAGGTTGGTATAACAACCCCTCGTTTTTTCGTTTGATCCAGGGGTATTTTACCGTTTAGTTTTTTAAATCTTCCCTTACAGTCAGTCCAAATCGTAAGTCTTCTTTTTAGGATATATCCGTTTATCCATAAACGTGCATATGAGAGACTATTAAAGCTTTTTATCTTTGTTAACCTTGCCTGTAAATGTGAGTTTAATCCTTCAATAAAGTTTGTTGTCAAAGGTGTATATTTTATCCCTCTGTATCCTGTTAGCTTCTCTTTATCTCTTTCAATCTGCAAGAGTATACCTTTGAATACAAGGTCATTCCTGTATTTATCAAAAAGAGAATACATTCTTTTGTTAAAGTCTTTATCTGTTCTTTTAACGGTTAAAATATTTCTGATAGAGAAGAAAAACTCTTTTGCTTGTTTACTGTTTTTAAGCTCTTTTTCTATATACTCTTTAATAGCTTGTTTTATGTTTGAAAGATAGTGTTTTATGCAAAGCTGTATTTTTACTTTAGGAAAAGCAAGTTCAGCAGCTTGTTGTATTGATGATAATCCATCGCAAACTAAAACTTTAGGATAGTTGTTTTGAATTCTAACCAAACAAAACAGTCTTGCCCAAGATTGATAGTTTTCTGAAGGAGCAAGTGTATAGGCTACTATATCATGTTTTAGATAATCAACTATCCATAAAAGACAATATTTTCTACTCCACCCTTTTATCTTAAAGTACTTACCATCACATAAAAATATCCTTGAATATCTATTGCAGTATTTGGCTGTTATCTGATTTGAGTCTGGAAGTTTCTTTAGCTTATCTAAACATATCCTCCAACAGGTTGCTGGAGAGAACTTATACTTTCTTGATAAGTCTCTAAAGGATAACCCCTCTAAGTGATCCCTTAGAATAACTTTTTCGTTTGGATATACTACTCTAACAGAGAAATATCTTTTGCAACCTTTGCAATAGTTCTCTATACTTATGCCCCTCTTTCTTTTCCTGTAGACGGAAGAATTGCTATTACAGTGTGGACATTTATACTTTTTTTAAATTTCATAGTTCATCATTTAAACTTCTAACTTTTAAATTATACCCCCCTTTTTGTTTAATTTGTGCTTATATGTCAGGCTAAAATGCTGTTTTTAGGTGGCAAAATTGAAACGGTGCCAGAGCACAGAGATGGCGCGGAGAATACTGCTTCTCATAACAGAGGGAGATATTCAACCCATAGTCCCAAACCTTTGGTTTTATGAGAGGCTCAATATTTTT
This sequence comes from Candidatus Microgenomates bacterium, assembly GCA_015491205.1. Classification (GTDB taxonomy): domain Bacteria; phylum Patescibacteriota; class Microgenomatia; order UBA1406; family GWC2-37-13; genus S141-128. The sequence goes on from WFWI01000112.1 coordinate 1,763, forward strand.
GGAAGGCTGCCCAAATCAAAGGCCTGCCAGCTGAAATTTTTGAAGAAGTGGTCTCAAGTCTCCAGGGATTGGAGATGGATATAAGAGAGCAATACGAGTTTGGCAGGGAGATTTTATCTCTGGCGGTTCAGCTTAGGACTTCTGTATACGATGCAAGTTATATAGAGCTCTCAAAAAGAGAAAATGCCATACTTTTAACCGAAGACAAAAAACTTCTTAAAAAGGCAAAGGAGGTTGAAGTTAAGGCTTTTTCTTTAAAGGAGTTTTTCAAGCAATAGAGAAACTCGACCTTTAAGAAACTCTTCCGCTTTGTAGGTTTAAACCTGCTCTATGCTAAGGCTCTTGTTAAGTACATCTTTTGCGTTTTTTGGATTTTGGGCTTTTGTTAAGTAACTTCCAATACAGAGGGCATAGATTGAGTCTTTATGGGGCTTTATGTATTTTATTGTTTTATCATTTATTCCTCCATCAAGGTAAATCTTGCCTTTAAATCCAAGCCCTCTTAAGGTTTTTATTTTAGGAAGCATCTCGGGCAAAAATGGGCTTCCCTGAAAGCCGGGATTTACTGTCATAACAAGCACGTGGTTTATCCTTTGGAAAAAGCTTTTCTGCACAAGCTCTTCCGGCTTGTCTTCAGGATTTAAAGTTATGCCGATTTCAAAAGGATAGTAGGTTTTAAAAAACTCCTCTTTTGCGCTTTTAATATCTATAAATGCCAGGTTTATATTTCGTTTTCTTTCCAGCGCTTCGAGCTCTTTTTCTGGGTTTTTAACCATAAGATGGAAGTCAAAAGTAAGGTTTGGAAACTTTTCTGTTTTAAACTCAGCTGTTTCAAGCGTTTTGTTTGACACAGCCTTACCATCAGCAATATCAATCTGAAAGCGGGAGAAATAAGGGGAGAGTTTTGTTATTTTATCTTTTGCTTGAGAGAATGTTTTTTCTAAGATTGCAGGAATTATGAGCATGGAAAGATTATACTATATGGTAGTAGCTGGTAGTTAGTAGCTAGTAGCAAGTAGCGAGTAGTTAGTTAAAAATTGTCCCGCAGAGCGGGACAGGCAACTCAAAATCCAAAATTATTCCTAAGATGAAAAAGCTGCTTGTTAGATTGATTTTTTTGGGGAGTGTTAGCATTGTGGTTTTTTTGGTTTTTAAGGTATTTTTTGATAGCCATAGAAAGAGCAATTTAGAAAAAGATAAAACAGCTATTACTCCTATTCTCAAGGTTTCTCCACAAAAGAAAAAGCTGGAAAGTCGAGATGGAATTAAACTTAAGGAATTTACCGGAGAAGTTAGAGAGTGTGCTTTTGTGGTTTATTGGATAAACTTTGCTTCATTAAATTTTGAAAATTATGACAAATATTTATACTTTGGCATAGCGCCGGATTTGAAGGGAGGAATTGTAAAGGATCAAGGGTTTAAAAAAATTGACAGTTTTGTCAAATCTACTCAAGGCAAGGATAGGGCTCTGGTTGTTCGTTTGATCGATAAAAGATTAGTCCAGGAGTTTTTAAGCAAAAAAGAAGTATGGAAGAGTTTTTTGGATAAGGCCTTTTCTTTGGCTGTACAAAAAGGATTTTCTGAGGTTTCCTTTGACATTGAGCTTTCGCCTTTTCAGGAGAGCTTGAGAGAGCCTCTGGTTGAGTTTTTGGAAGAGGCTTCAAAAGAGCCCCAAAAGCGCGGCATAAAAATCTCCTTTATTGCCTATGCTGATAGTTTTTACAGAAAAAGGCCTTTTGATTTTGAAAAGACCTCAAAGCTTGTTGATGAGGTTTATTTAATGGCCTATGATTTTACAAAATCGATCTCTGAGCCCGGGCCAAACTTCCCTTTGGAAAAAGGAGAATGGGGCTACTCGCTTTTGCAGGCAGTTGAGGATTTTGGACGGTTTTTTGAAAGGGAGAGGCTCACGGTTGTTTTTGGTGGGTTTGGCTACAAGTGGAATTTGAGCGAGGATGGCAGGCCGCTTTCCCGTGCCAAGGCTTTGAGCTTTAATTCTATAAAGAAAAACTATTTGCAAAAATGCGCTAAAGAGGGGAGCTGTGAGGTTAGGCTTGATGAAAAGGCAAAAGAGAAGGTTCTAAGAGGAGAGGATTTTGTTATCTGGTATGAGGATAAAGAGACTTTCAGGCTTAAGAAAGAAAGGCTTAAAAAGGAGGGAATTGGAAGTTCTTGCTATTTTGCGCTAGGATATTTTTAAAGATCAAAAGATGCAAAAATTCTTATTTTCTAGAGCCTTGCCACGCGCCGTATTTAACCTTCGAGGTTAAACGCGGAGCGTTGTGGCGGGCTAAAAATGGCCAATTTTTACATTTTTTGATTTTTCTTCCTTTTTTACCTAACCTCTATTTCCTCTACTAGTTTTAACGTTTCCTCAATCAACTTTTCAATCTCAATCTTTTCCTCTATCTCCTCAAGTTTTTTAAGATTAGAGCGGGTTTTGGCTTTTTTGGTGATTATGGAGCAGCAGTCTTTGTAGGGTTTTATAGAGGGTTCATAGGTTCCAATTTCTTTAGCAATTTTTACAATTTGTTCTTTGTCAAGCCCAATGAGGGGCCTTAGAACAATGGTTTTGACAGCACTATCTGTTGCCTGGAGGTTCTCTATTGTCTGGGAAGCTACTTGGCCCAAGCTGTCGCCTGTGATAAGAGCTTTGGCGCCTGATTTTTTTGCCAATTCTTCTGCGGTCTTTAGCATAAACCTGCGGAAAAGCACGAGTTCGTTGCTTTCAAACTCCAAGGCTTTCATCTGGAAAAGATAATAGGGCACAGCATAAAGCCTTATTTTTGCCTGGAATTTGGCCAAAGTCTTGGCAAGTTCAAAAATTTTAGTTTCCTTTAATTTTTCAGCTTTTGTAAAAACATGAAAGTGTACAAGGTCAATGTGCATGCCGCGGCGCTGCATAAGGTGGCCGGCAACCGGAGAGTCTATGCCGCCTGAAAAGAGAAGTAAGCCTTTGCCAGAGGTTGAAACAGGAAGGCCACCCAGACCTTTAATTTTTTCAGAGAAGACAAGCAGGTCTTCTTTTTGGATATCAATGAAAATAATCAGCTCAGGATTTTTTAGGTCGACTTCTATTTTAGTTTCCTTTTCCAAAAGTTCACCTATTCTTTTTACTATTTCATAAGAGCTGTAGGGAAAGGTTTTGTCAGCGCGGTTGACCTCGAGTTTGAAGCTTTGAGGTTTTTGTTTTTTCAAAATCTGAGCACAAACTTTTTTAATTTCCTCCAAATTTCTTTCTGCTCTAAAAGCTTTTGCCCACCAGCTTATTCCAGGAACATATTTTAAATTTTCTGGTTTGCCTTTTTCCAGCAAAAGGTAGGAGTGGCGTTTTACAACCCTTCCACCACAGGTTCTGTTGATGTTGCGCACAAGTTTTTGCACAAACCAATCTCTGTTTTTCCCTTTCAAAAAAAGCTCTGCAAAGTGAACAAGGGTTATTGGTTTCATAAGGTTATTTATAGTGAACTGTAATATTTATAA
>WFWI01000113.1 GCA_015491205.1 Candidatus Microgenomates bacterium
TCTTGCAAACTACAGATACATTTCTTAAAATTTTATACGCCTCAAGCATTGATAGCCTCGCTTGGGCTTTTTCTGATACCTCTCCCATACTGGCCCTTGAACAAACTTTTAACCACCAGTATGGGAGAGTATACCTTATTGAAAAACTCCCCACATCTTTCAATGACCCTTTACCTAATCCCATATGCCCCCTTGATACCCTTTGTTATATTCCTGTTACCTATGTATCTAAGCTTGCGCAATCCTTTGATGTCAAAGCGCAGTATGCTAAGGGAAGATGGTAGCCAAATAAAACTTTCGCTAGATCTTCAAATAACAAGCAGAAGAAGGCCTATCCACTGGAACGAGGCTGTAAATGCTATTGAAAATACAAAGGTGGCCTTAGAGCTTGCTGAAAGAGGATTGTTGCCTGAAAATGTTTGGGTTATACCCGATATTGCAGCTTATAAAACAGACAGTATTCCAAGCTCTACTTTTATAGTGCGTGCGCCTTTAAATGAAGCTATAGGGAGAGACTCTGTGCCTGTTAATGAATGTATACCTGTAGTTATGTGTTCTTTGTGGTCGAATAGTGTATTTGGAAGAAGTTTGCTTGAGGATATGCAAGTTGCAGGTTTGGATGTAGAGGAAATAATCAAAACACTTATTGAAATGACTATCTACCTTCAACTTGATTTAATGGAAGTTGGTTTTGTTCCGGAGTCCCATTCTCAAAATTTAATAGTACTTTTAGACAGACAAACAGGCATGCCAAGAGGGTTTTTACTGCGTGATTGTGAAGGTGCAAAAATTGATGTGGAAAAAATGCAGGAGTTTGGAATAGATTACAATGGAGTTTTTAAACCAGAAGAACATGCCACTTCACCCTTACCAGTTAAAAATCCCTCTTTAAAAGCAGAAATAATAACAAAGTATCTGCATCATTGTATTTTTGACTACAATATTTATCCTTTAGCTAAATTTTTAGTTGAAAGGCTTGGGAAGAGTCCTGAAGAGGTAAAGGAATTTGTAAGGGAAGTTTATGCAAGGTGGTGGAGAGATAAGAGAAAAACACGCGAAGAGTATGAGTCACTAATAACTCCTCAATTTTATAGAAGAAATCTTGGCGCTATTGGTTTAGGGATAAAAGAAGTGTCTCCCTATAGAACTTTACCAAGTCATCCCTTTATTCCTAGAGCAGAGGAGATATTTTGATATTAAAAAGCTATAGATACTTGTTTATTGCTATAATTTTCCTATGAAAAAGAAATTCTTTGGGAGGCAGTGGTATTTTGAGAAGCTTCTTGAGGGAGAGCCGAAGGATAGTTAGTGGTTAAAGATTTCAGATATAATTACATCTATGAGTTTGTTTAATAGACAGATAAGGCTTCTTTTAGTGCTTAATACCCTGGTATTAACAGCAGTTGAAATGATAGGACCTATATACGCTTTATTCGTAGAAGAAATTGGTGGGGGAGTTTTAGAAGCGGGATTTACTGCAGCTTTTTTTGCTTTATCCGGAGCCGCAACTACTGTGTTAACCGGGAAGTACTTAGATAGGAAGAAAGACAAAAAATTAATCTTAGCGATAGGATATGCTCTTTTGGGAGTTGGCTCTTTAATGTTTCTTTTGGTAAATAACATTTACCTCTTGTTCGCCGTTCAAGTGATTCTTGGTTTTGCAGAGGCGATCTCTCTTCCGGCTTTTGATGCTTTGTTTAGTCATTATATTGCTTCAAGAAAAGAAGGTATGGAATGGGGTAGTTTAGAAGCAGGTGAGTATATAGCGGAGTTTCTTGGTGGTGTAGTAGGGGGGATAGTTGCATATTTATTTGGATTTAAAGGAGTTTTTATCCTTATGGGAGGAATTTGTCTTATGTGCAGTGTGTATGTGTATAGACTTCCTCGCTGGATTTTGGAATAAAATTGGCAGTTAATAGAATTTTCCCCTCCGCCAGATTGACTGATGGTTTACCTCCCATTTTCCAGAGTAGCTTTTTGTTATAATTACTATCATGGAGACCAAAGAGAAAGAGCAACTTATCAAGGCATGGGTAAGAAGCGCAAAGGAGGATTTGGAGACTGCAAAGGGGTTGGTTTCCTTGAAGAGGTATATGGGGGCTTTGTTTTTTTGTCATTTAGCGCTTGAGAAAGTTTTAAAGGCAGCTTATGTAAAAGCTAATGATAGATATCCGCCTCCCACACATAAGTTGGCAAAGTTGGCAAAGGAGGCTAAGGTAGAGGTTTCTGAGGAACAGGTGGATTATCTTAACGAAATAACCACTTTTAACGTGGAGGCGCGCTATGATATTTTCAAAGAAAGGCTTTACAAAAAGGCGACGAGAGAGTTTACCTTGAAGTATCTAAGGATAACGCAGGAGTTATTTGAATATTTTTTAGGCGAAATATGAGAAACATAGGTGATAAAACAATAGAGGGGGAGATAAAAAGATTCGTGGCGCTTTTGAAAAAGCGGAATATAAGAATATCAAAGGTTATTCTCTTTGGTTCTTTTGCAAGGGGGAGTTCAAGGGAGCATTCGGATATTGACCTCGCAGTTGTCTCGCCAGACTTTGGAAAGGATGAGATATCGGAGATGATGGAGCTTTCAAAGATCGCCTGGAGGATTTCGGATAGAATTGAGGCGATCCCTTTAAGTGAAGAGATGCTTAAGATGAAATATCACCCTTTGATTGGGGAGATAAAAAAGTATGGGAAAATAGTATATGAATCTTAAAAAAACCATTCTAATTTTGGGATTGGCGTGTTTCCTTCTTCTGGTTTTTGTGCTTATTTTACTTCTTAGAAAAAACTACCTTAAGCGTGAGGGGAAAGTTATAGAAAGGGGACAAAAAATTGAAGAAAAAAAAGGAGAAGGAAAGGTTGGCGATGTTTTAAAGAAAGAGGGGATAAGTTTGCCAAAGCAACTCCAAGCTTCCCAGAGGATTTTAAGTTTTATCCTTTCCTACAGAGATCCCCAAACCATCCCTGGCACACAAAACCGTACGCTCTATCCTTTATACATAAAATGCTCTAGGGCTTCCTGCAGGCCTTCAGGTGGCGATAGGCAGGTCTCGCTACCGGTTATCCTCTCAAACCTTGAGCTTTACAAAAAGGGAAATGTGGATGAGGCCTTGGAGCTTGCTCAAAAAGATTTTGCCTACCTTGAGAATCAAGCCTTTCAACCTGATTATCTTCACTGTAGCTTGCTTGAGAAGATTGAGGAAGAGGGCCTTTTTGAAGGGGATTTTGAAGGGTTGTGTAGACGGGCTATTTTCCTGAAGTATTCCAGTGTGCTTTCATTTTCAAAAAGTTTAGATCTTTTTGGAATAGAAAATGATAAGGTAAAGGGTCTTTTAGAGGGAAGGGTTTTGGAGTCTTTTTCCTATCCTGTGCCTTTGCCTCGCGATGATCGGGAGTTTTCCTTTTATGCTGCCTACTCTTATGATTTTGCCCGGCGCTACTTTTTCCTTAACTCTCCTCAAAGTCTCTCTGTAGCACGAGCCTATTTTGATCTTGCCATCTACTATTGGGCTCAGAACAGGCAAAGGGAAAAAGAGCTTGTTGGCAAGCCCTTTTTAGCTGCAGCCTCATTTTCCCTTTTTAAGGCAACAGGAGAGAAGAGGTATGATGATTTAGGTTTTTACCTGGCAAATAGAGCTTTAAGATCAAGGGAGAAAAGGCAGGAGCTTTTAAACAGCCTGTTTCTCAATGAGGTTCTCTATGAGAGGACAGGGGATGAAAGGTATTTAAAAGACTTGAGGGCTGTTTTGGATTATCTTGAAAAGAACTTTGTGGACAAAAATGGGCTTTGGAGGGCAGAAGTTTCTGAGGAGAGGTATTATTACACTCGCGACAATGCGCTTTTAAGTTATTTTCTTTTGCGATGGAGGGGAGAATAAAAATTTTCGGGCTTTTGGTTGTTTTAGGGAGCTTTTTCTGGCTTTATTCTGCCAGTTTCTCTTTTGCCCAAAACGTCTGCTCAGGCGATAAGCCCCTGCCCTGCTCGGAGAGATATCTTGCTCCTTGTACCACCGCCTCAGGCCAACCTGGAGTGCAAATTTGCTATAAATTCGGCTGCAGCCCTGACGGAAGGGGAGGCCCTGCTTGCACTTGGGGGCCAGGCTCCTATTGTGAGCCATGCAGAGTGCCCGGCCAGCCTACACCCACTCCTGCTCCAAATTGTCAGCTTACTGATCCTTCAATGGCAAGCGTGGGTTATTGTACTCTTGAAGGATTGCAACAAGGAGATTTAGGTCAGGGCCTGGGAGCAGGCCAGTGTCAGGCAGTTTGCAGCGCAGATTGGAGCTATCCTCCGGATTACCCTGGAGTGGTGGAGTGCAGGGAGGTTGTTTGCTCCTGTGGAAATGCGCGCACGTGTTGTAGGATAGAAGAGCAGCCTACTCCAGGGCAGCCCACAGAAACACCTCCTGTCCAGAACACTCCAACGCCAACTCCTCCACCGCCCACCCCTCCTCCTGTAATTTCAAATGTTCCGACCCCTACTCCTAAACCAACCATCGTTTACCTTACTCCAACTCCCACACCTGAAGGTGGAGGGAGGCCAGATTTTCAAAACAAGAATCAAACTTGGGTGTGTTTAAAATCTGAGTTTTATAAAAAATATCAGCTAAAAGTTAGCGGGCTGCTTCCAGCCAAAGTTCAAGAGCTTTATATAGTAGGCTGTATAGAGACAGAAGATGATATTTTATGTACAACAGGTAATGATCAGGAGGACAGAAGGCTAAGATTAAACAAGTACCCTCAGCATAATTTTAAATTAATTCAACCGGAAAGTAATCCTTTTAAGCTTGGTGCAAGCGAAGTGGAGGCGATTGTTTACTCTTATACCCCCGACCAGCTAGTACATCAATTTTACGCTGTTTTTGAAAATGATCAGGCGAGTATTGAAGGAGAGGGCCGCTCTCCCCAGCTTGGAACTTTTCCATTTTCTGAAGGGGACCAGAGCGAGTGTGTGATTATAAGATGGGATCCAAGGGGAAGGGTCTTGGAGAAGGAAGGTTTAAAGCCTGTTGAGGGGGTGAAGATAACCCTTTTGGATTTGAAAGGCAAAAAAGTCAAGCAGCCAGGGCTTCAAAATCCTCTTTTTACTGACAAAAATGGTGGGTTTGACTTTATGGTTCAGGAGGGGAGGTATTATATTGAAATTGAGGTGCCTGAGGGATATAGCCTGATAGGGGATAGGAGAAGAGAAGTGATAGCAGGAAAGGAGAGAAAGGAGGTAATAATTTTAGTTAAAAGAGAGAAGAATCCAAAAACGTGGATCTTTGAGCTTTTGAATTCTTTTAAGCTGCTATGGAAAAAGCTGTGATGAATCTTGTTTGTTGTTGATAAACATTTTGAGACAAAGGAGGTGTTTGACTCCACCTCTTGAAATTACAACCCAATTTTGTATTATATAGGATAATTATGTTCAAAGAAAGGATAAGGGGCCTTTATGAGCAAATCGAGGGGAGGCTTGGTGAATTGGGAAATATCTTTGCAAATAATCAAATAGTAGAGAAGATGAAAGATAAGCTTGATTATGTAGCTAGTTTTGTTTTAGTGTTGATCAGTCTGGCGTTAATTGGAGGGGAAGATGAAGGAGGTTCTGAAGGAGCGATTGAAACAGAGGATGGAATAAAAATACACTCCAAAGTGCCTGACGCAGAAAAATAATTAGGAATAAAGATGAAAGTTTGCAAATTGTTGTATGACTAACAGGATAGAACGTAGTCATACAGGTTATACAAGAAGAGAGTTTTTTGAGACGTTATTAAGACCTACTATTCGCTCTATTCGTTATCATAGGCCTCGTTCAGAAGAAGATGTATCCGTTAAGCAGCCCGATTTTCAAGGATCATCGAGAGATATGACCAGAAGAACGTTTCTTAAATACACGTGGGCACTTATGGCAAGTGCTGTTATCGCAGGGTGTATGCCAAAAGGGAGAGGGTTAAAAGGAAGGAGATCAGAAGGTGGAATAAGATGTAGTCCTTCACAGGTAAATCTGGGAGACGAAGAAGAAATGATCTTGGATTTTGCTGAGGAAACAGCAGAAGATGATATAACTGTTGGGTATCCTCCAGAGGTTGTTCCTCTTATTGTGCTTGGACACGTTGCATCATCCTTGGCAACAGGTGCTTTCCAGGAGCTATATAGTGCCTATGTTAACAGTTTAAAGTTTGTAAGAGGTAGGTTTAGAGTAGAACGAAATTATTATGAGGATTCAGTATCAGAGCTTGTAAATAGGGAGGCTTATGGAGTAGTAGTTCCTGTAAATAGGGAGCAAGTTAACAAATCGAGGATTAACCCATCCAAGATTATAGATGTGACTGGACTGAGAGGAGAAGAGTTAGAGCTTTTAGTTAATGGTGGAGCGCCTTCTTCTAAGAGAAAGGCTATGTTGTCTAGACTTCCACGGGTGGATTTAAGATTTCCAATCCCTGTCGAGATAATAGGAGAGGTGGAGGGGCTTTCTATAGGGGCCTATCCTTATGTATTGGTAGAAGCTAAGGTAGATGAAATGGTAAATAAATTGTTAGTTCCTCTAAATTATTTTTTGGGAGGAAATATTCCTCTGCAGAATAATAAATCTTTGAAGAGAAGACTAGTACTGATAACAGGAGAAGGCGCTGCAAGAAAAATAGCTACCTATCTAAAAGAACCTGGTGGGTGGATTTCTATAAGAAATAAATTTCAAGTGACTTATACTAATTCTGATACCTTAAAGTTTGTTAAACAATCGATGGAGGGAAGAATGCCTTGGCCTGAAGTAATAGTTCCAGAAGAGATTAAAGGATTAATTAGGGATCCAAAATTTATTGAGCATCATACACTGCGTGGTCATTTTGTTCCAGAAAAGTTAAGAGAAATTTATCGTAAAGCTAATGAGATAGTTATACTTCCTGGAAAAAAGGGATTTGAGGTTGTCATAATAAGAGAAGTAATAGAAGGAGAGGGAGATAGGATTGTTATAGGCTTTTTTAATAAAGGATTTCCTTTAACACATTATAGCTTATCTACAGAGTTTCCAATAAAAGCAACTGGAGTTTTTATCGATTATATGCGAAGAGCTTTTGGGGGCTCTCCAGAAGTTGTGCATTTGGTTAGGAAAGGAGACAGAGAAATTTTTGTGACAAGAAAGGCTGGTGTGTTTAGCATATTTAGTTTGGGAAGGAAAATGAAGTTTCTCGATGCTAAAAATTTGTTGGTCAGAATATGGGAATCTAGAGGAGTTAAGGTGCTTTTCAGGACAGCAAACTTTACCTTTAAAGTATTGGATATTTTAGCTGCTCTGGGGTATGCAATGTCAATTTCTGAGAAGGTATATAATCAACAAGGGTTTTTGAACAAAGTAGTTGGGGCATATAATTCAAATATTGGAGAATCTAATCCTCCTATTGAGGCGGTAACTGTGTTGAGCCTCGACGAGAAAGGATATTCCTTGCCCCAAGGTGATACTTATAGTCCTTATGCTCTAATTTTAATGCCTGACTCACCACTAGAGGGATATGATGTCTTGCCAAAAGCTAAGGGGGTTTTAGTGTTTGTGCCTTTTGATGATCCTCTTGTTAAAGATTTGGGAATTTCAGGTAAAGATTTAGCTCTAATATTACCTGAGATAGGAGCTCGTAGAGCTATTTTGGAAAATTTATCTTATCTACCAGTTGTTGTAAGTGGACAAGAGTTGTTAGAGTTTATTGAATCTCAGCAAGACTCAAAAGAAGGGCAGATGCGGGTTGGGGGTATAGAGATAACTTGTTCTGCTGGAGAAAATCTCGAGTCATTCTTGAAGCTTTTTCAGGAAGAGGGGGTGTAGTTTGGTTTGGCAGAGGGGTATAAGTTATAAGTTTTCAACAGTGTTCTATGGCAAGGATTATAATCAAAAAGGATAAAGGGCCGGTGCAGGTCAAGGCTGATTCTTGGATCTGCTTGTGTGGGCTTTCAAAAAATCAACCTTATTGCGATGGTTCACACAGGAGGGCTAAGCTTGAAGAGGAAGAGGAGGGGAAGCTCTATGCTTATGATGAAGAGCTTAAAAGGAGGGAGGTGGAGGTGGTGGAGAAGTGAAGTTTTATAAAACCAGTTCTAAAAAGCTCTCTTTGTTTATACTTTTCCACTCGGTATTAGGGAAGTTTTTTATCCATAAAAGAGGAGGTTTTTCTCAAATTGAGGTTCAAATAGTAAATTCTCGTGGTATTTTAGAGAGTGTTTTCAACTCTTGGTGAATTTATCTAAAATCCAAGTTTTGCTTCACTGTGGTATAATTAAGTTAAGTTTTACTTTTTCCCTTTTCACTTTTCCTTTTTAGCTTTTATTGGTGGCTGTAGCTCAATGGCAGAGCACCTGCCTGTGGAGCAGGTCGTTGCGGGTTCGAATCCCGTCAGCCACCCAGGGGTGGTAGCTAGTAGTTTGAGGTTATTAACGGCCAAGAAGTGCGGTTGGTGTTTGATTGGGGGGCGGCGGATGTAAGAATATGCGATCGCATTATCTTACGTCCGTTAAGTGGATAGAGATTGGTGAAAACTTTTTATCGTTTAGATAGCCGAAAAATTTCATTTGCCTTCAATTTAGCCCATTCTAAAGCTCCGTACAACTCCTAAAATGTCATTATACTGCACGATCGTACCGTATAATGACATGCGTGTGTTAATATGGGGCTTTGGGAGGGGTCAGATTTTATCAATTGGAAATTTTAAGGAATTTTAAAGTTTTGCGCTTTGACTTTTGCGCTATCCAATTCAACCAGCCCTATCCAGTTCCGTCCGGTTCTATCCAGCTATATCCAGTTCCATCCAGCTCTGTCCAGTTTAGCTAAATGCGCTTGACAATGTTTTAGCGTAATAGTACAATAGTACGCAATGCAAAAGAAGTATTTGGAGGAGCTGGCAGAGGTTTTTTTAAAGTTTAAAAGGAAGAAGGAGGTAATAGAGTTTTTAAAAGGGCTTTTAACGCCCAAGGAGCTTGAGGAGATTCCAAAAAGGCTGCAGATTGTTAAGCTTTTGAAAAAAGGCCTTCCCCAGCGGGAGGTTGCCAAAAAACTTAAAGTGTCAATCGCAACCGTCAGCCGGGGAGCAAATGAGATTAAAAGGGGAAGGTTTAGGATGGTTGGTAGTTAGTAGCTGGTAGCTAGTAGTTAGTAGTTAGTAGCGAGTAGTGAGTAGTGAGGGAGTTGCTATGGTAGAGCAAGGTTCATTTTCACATTCATTTTCACAAGAAAATGGGGGCCCTCCGCCTGACAGGGCTTTAAAAGTAAACTTTGACCTGTCAGAGGAGGGGTTGGTTTGGAAAGTATTCTGCATTTGATCTTAATCTTAAGGGCGAGCCTTATAGACGAGAGCTTCCTTCCGGTGAGGTAGTAGATTGTTCACAGGTTCTTGAGACATTGGCATTAATAAGCGGTTATCACGAGAGGGTAAAGGAAGGAGTCCTGAACCGGAAGGAGATCTTATCTGCGTATGATTTCCACACCCTAGATGGGATTTTAAAAGGAGGAGAGAATTTAAATTTTGAGGCCGCTTATGCAGCAGGAGCTTTAATCGCAGCTGGATCCAATAAAGTTTTGCAAAGAAGCTTAAGAGAGGCAGGTATAAACTTACCAGAAGGGGTTACCCTCCTTCTTCAGGCTGTTTCGCTTTTGCAGGTTTTGGCAGCAAAGGAGAGTTTGGTTGGCCTTTCGCCGGAGGAAATTGCTGGGTTAACTGCAGCGGTCTTAGAGCTTGATACAGTGCTTAGGGTGGGGGTAGGAGAGGAGGTTTTTGCAATTGGAGGAATGGGAGGTGATAAAGGCTTTGGTAAAGGATTAAAGACTTTCAGCGTTTCTACTTTAGCCTCAATAGCTTTAGCAGAGTTTGGAGAAACTCACAAGCACCATTCTTATTCCAATACTTCAAAGGTAGGTGGCCAGAATGCTGTAGAGATCTTTGGTGCAAGGTCAGATTTTGCCTCGCCTAAGCAGTTTGAAAGGGTGCTATCTATGGTTAATCTTTTAATGACTAGTTGTCATATGATAAGAACAGTTCACAACATTTCTCATATTCTAAAAGGAGAGACTGTAAACCATATAATTGGTCCTCTGTCTATTCCTCAAAAGAGTGACGATAGCTTGATTTTAGCAATAGGGGTGAATCACAATGTGCACCCTCAGACAGTTATAGAGGCGATTAAGATTTTGAGGGATCAAGGAATACAAAAATACTCCGCGGCTGTGGCTTTTTGCGGATTATCTGCAAGAGACTCAAGCGAGGTGCCAAGGGAAATATTGAATCCGCAAAGTTATTACGCCTCAAGGGGGTTGAGAGAGCTTGTAAGGCTTGATGAGGTCGCGCCGCCGCCTTATCTTACATTGGCAAGTTTTTTGACGCGGCAGGGAGAGGTTGTTACAAGGGTAATAACACCAGAAGAGTTTGGAGTAGAGGGATCTAATTGTCAAGGCCTGGTGGAAAATTCTTTCGAGGCAATAGTTAAGGCTAACCAGCAGGTTCTTCTTGGAGAACACGAGCCTTTTGTAAATTATACAGCCATGACTCCAGCCTTAGTCCTTTCAGCCAAGGAGGGAGGAGAGGGAGTCGGAGAATATTTCCAGCAAGTGCGCGAGGTTATTTTAGATGGTAGAATGAATAGAAGATTTAAAGCCTATATAGAGGCTACTCAACAAGTTTGTGGTATTTCAAGGATATGAGCATACTTGAGAGAATTTTTAAAACCAAAAAGCCTGTGATTGGGATGGTTCATTTTAAGCCTTTGCTGGGATGTCAAAAATTTGTAAGTTTAAAAGAAGTGGAGGAGGCAGCCCGCTTTGATCTTAAAGCATTGCAGGAAGGGGGAGTGGATGGGATAATGTTTGAGAACAACTATGATCTTCCCCATAAAATAGAGGTTGAGCCTCACACAATTGCGTCTTTTACAGCATTGATAGAGAGGTTAAGGCAGGAGATTAAACTGCCTTTTGGGATAAATGTTTTGTGGAATGATTTTAAGGCCTCGCTTTCAATTGCAAAAGTGTCAGGAGGAAGTTTTGTAAGAATTCCGGTTTTTGTAGATGAGGTTGAGACCGCCTATGGGAGGGTGAAAGGAAAGCCAAGGGAGGTTTTGGAGTACAAAAGGAGGATAAAAGCTGAGAGTATAGCTTTATTTGTAGATATTCATGTCAAGCATGCAAAAATTTTAAGCAAAAAGCCCCTTGAGGAGTCAGCTTTGGAGGCAGTTGAGAAAGGAGCAGATGCTCTTGTTATAACAGGAAATTGGACAGCTGACCCGCCCGCTCTTGAAGATTTAAAAAAGGTGAAAAAAGTGGTGGGAGATTTCCCAATTTTAATAGGTAGTGGAGCTGATAGGGAGAACGTAGGAAAGCTTTTGAGAATAGCAGATGGTGTTATTGTAGGCACAAGTTTGAAGCAGGGTAGAGCAGAAAGGAAAGAGGAGGAGGTAAATATAAAAAGTGAGGAGAGGCGGATAGAAGTTAGCAGGGTAAAGGGTTTTATGGAAGAGGTTAGGATAGTTCGTGCTACTGTTTGACAATCAAATTTTAATAATACTAATTTTTTATTAATTAAATCAAATTATTGAAAGTTTTAAGCCATTTGGGTATAATCAAAATATGCAAAATCTTATAACTGTAGAAATAACACGGCAATGGCAGGTGTATATTCCAAAACGGGTAAGGGAGGTCTTAGGTCTTGATAAG
>WFWI01000114.1 GCA_015491205.1 Candidatus Microgenomates bacterium
GCAAAAAACAAGGCTCCTAAAATTCCCAAAAACACTCCATCAAAAACAACTTCCTCATTATAGGATGTAAGCCTTAAATTTTTCCAAATAAAAAAAAGCCCCCAAAAGAAGGCTAAAACTAAAAAAACTCCGTAGGTATAAATCTTAACGCTTCCTATAGAAAAAAGGATGGGAATCATTATTTAAAACTACTAGCTACTAACTACCAGCTACCAACTACTATCCTTTGTGAGCCCGCAGGGACTTTTACCCCGAACCAACGGGCATTGGTGAGCCCGCAGGGACTCGAACCCTGAACCAACGGCTTAAAAGGCCGTTGCTCTACCAATTGAGCTACGGGCTCAAAGCTTTTCAAATATTATACCATCTATTATCTTTTATTTGTAAAGTTGACTATGAGTTCCAATGATAACAAAATAAACTCCGTCCTCTACTTCTTTAAACAAAGCTCTCCAATCACCAGTAATATTTATACTCCTATATCCTTTCAACTTACCTTTTAATGGATGGTTTCGTAAGCGAGGATCAAACGGATCTTCGATGAATATTTCCAATCTTTCCTTAAAGGCCATTTTTACTTTTTTTGGCGCTTTTTTTAAAGCCTTAACAAATTACTTAGAGAAATAGACCTTCATTCTTTAATTAAGTCGTTTATAAACTCTATTGCCTTTTTTCCGTCTGAGAATTTATAAACCTCTCCTTTTGAAAAATCTTTCTTGCTTTTTTCAATAGCTTTTAATGTATACTCTGTAGGCTCTTCATATAGACCAAATCTTACTGTTTTCTCTCTTACAAACTGCCTTAAGAATGCATTTATAATGCTAGAAAGAGAAAACCCTAACTCTTTTGCTATTCTTTGAGCTTGGATTTTAACATCAGGTTGTACTCGCACGGTAATTGTACTACTCATACTATACAAAGTATAGCAAAATAATTACAAAAAGCAAACGGATTCTTTGGTAAAATTTTTAAATATGCTCCATCTTATTCTAGCTTTTGGACTTATCCTAAGGCTTTACGGGATAAACTGGGACAGCGGGTTTCACCTTCATCCTGATGAAAGAATGCTTATGATTGTTGCCACCCGCATAAAATTTTTCTCCAATTTAGACCCTGATTTTTTCAACTACGGCTCGCTGCCCATTTACATTTTAAAAGCCACAGGAGACCTTATTGATTTTCTTTTTGGAACAAAACTTTCAAATTACGATGGGCTTTTATACATAGGAAGAAGCCTTTCTGTTGCAGCTGATCTTTTAACAATCCTTCTCATATACAAAATTGCTGCTCTTCTCTTCTCAAAAATTTTCAAAAAACAGGCAAAAACAGCCGGCCTTTTAGCAAGCTTTCTTTACACTACAACCTTTTTCCCAATTCAAAATTCTCACTTTTTCATCGTCGACAATTTTTTAAACCTCTTCTCTACTCTACTTTTCTATCTTTTACTCAAGCTCCTTTTCAAAAAGAAAATTTCCTGGAAAGATACAATTCCTATAGCTGCTGTCTCAGCTGCAATCCTAGCCACCAAAATCTCTGGCATCCTCTTTGTCTTCACCGCCGCCCTAACAATTATCTATAAATCTCTAAAGACAACGCCTAAAAAACAAAAAAAACTACCAACTACCAACTACCAACTACTAGCTACCAACCTGTTAACTTTTAACTTTGCACTTTTAACTTTTAACTTTTTATTCATGCCTTATGCTTTCCTTCGCTGGCGCAGGTTTTTGTCAGACATTCTCCTCCAAATGAAGATGAACTCTGATCCTTATATATTTCCCTATACCTTACAATACGTTGATACCACGCCTTATCTTTACTACCTTAAAAACATCTTTTTCTGGGGAGCAGGGCCTGTGCTTTTTACTCTAACCTTGGCTGGCTTGATCTTAATCCTAAAAAATCTCAAAAGCTTAAAAAAACACCCTGAAATCATTCTCTTCCTTTTCTATTACGGCCTATATTTTCTTATCCTTGGAAAATCAGCTGTAAAATTTATGCGCTACATGCTCCCCCTCTACCCCGCCCTCTCCCTTCTTGCAGCCTATGCACTCAAAACAATCTCCAAAAAACTACCAGCTACCAGCTACCAACTACTAGTTACCCTAATTATTGGCTTTCACATTTTTTACCTTCTCCCCTTCCTCTCCATCTACTCCAAACCCAACACCCGCATCCAAGCCACCGAGTGGATTTTAAAAAATGTACCTGCTGGCTCAACGCTCGCAGTTGAACACTGGGACGACAGGCTACCGCTTTATGGAGGAGAAAACTATCGCTTTGTAGAGTTGCAGCTTTACAACCAGCCGGATAACATTTACAAATGGAAAGTCCTTCAAACCCAGCTTATGCAGGCTGATTATATAATCATAGCCTCAAACAGGCTTTACTCTCCAATCCAAAAACTTGCGGATTGCAAAAAGTACAAGGTTTGCTACCCAATAACCTCAAAATACTACAAGGATCTTTTCCAACTTGAAAGGATAATTACAGACTATGGAATTTTAAAATTCAAAAAAGTAGCGGAGTTCACCTCCTACCCGACTTTAAAAGTACCCTTTACCAACTTTAAAATCGTTCTTAACGACCAAAAAGCCGATGAATCCTTCACAGTCTACGACCACCCGAGGGTGATGATATTTAAAAAACTATAATTTTAATCTCGCCCAATTTTGCCAAAAACTATTAACCTCCCACACCTTTCCCATCATCCTTTTTAACCATCCTTCTCAACCTCCCTTTTCCTCTATCCCCAGCCCCTTACTCTGTTTAATTGACTGTTTTTTCCGATCGAAAATTTTAGTCAATTTCATATATTATAGCTTTATGCAATAAGCTAAAACTACTTC
>WFWI01000115.1 GCA_015491205.1 Candidatus Microgenomates bacterium
CTATACGTAAATTTTTTAATTTGAGATTCCGAGAGTTTTTGAAGGGTTGAAAGAATTTCTTCCCTTTCCTTCCTTATCTTTTCTGCGGAAAAATTTTCCGGCCTATCCATAGTTATTAAAGCCAGCATCTGAAGAAGATGATTTTGCCCTACATCCCTCAAAGCTCCCAACCCATCGTAAAAACTCCCTCTTTCCTCAACTCCTATTTTTTCCAAAAGCCTTATTTCTATTTTTTTGATGATTTCCCTTCCCCAATTAAAAGCAAATAAATCATTGGAAAAGCGAAAAACTAAAATGTCCTGCATAACCTCTTTTGCAAGATAATGGTCAATTCTGTAAATCTGCTCCTCTTCAAAAAGCGAGCTTAAAAGCCTTTCTAAGGCTATAGCACTTTCAAGGTCAACTCCAAAAGGTTTTTCAATTAAAACCCGGGTATAATCCTTCCCTCCGCAAAGGTTGGTGAGCTTTGAATCTGCAAGATTTTTAAGAATAAGCCTGTAATACTTGGGCGGAACAGCTAAATAATAAAGCTTTTTGGAGCAAACGCCCCATTTCTTATCAATCTCAACAAGCTGTTTTGCCAGCTCAAAAAAATGCTCTTTTTTCTCAAACCTTCCTTTAAAATAATCAAACAAAGGGAGGAAACCTGAAATTTCAGAAGAGGGAATCTCTTCATTGTAATCTTTTAAAAGCTTATGCACAAATTTTTTAAAACCCTCTTGCGAAAGCTCTCTTCTGGAAAACCCAATTATCCTGAACCTTTCAGGATGCTTGCCTTTCTGATGCAAATTAAAGAGCGCAGGAAAAAGCTTCTTTCTTACTAAATCACCCGTTGAGCCTAAAATTACTAAAATGGTAGGAGGAAAACCACGGTCCATAAATTAAACCTTAACATCATTTGAAAAAAATTTCAAGTGATATTTAAAAATAAACGGACGCTAACTTTTTCGAACGAGAAATGTCGAAAATCGCATTTTCCAGCGCGCCATAACGCCCCGCGTTTAACCTCGAAGGTTAAACCCAGAGCCTTGTATGGCTCCGGATAGCAACATTTTTTTCAAAAATTTTACCCAGCGTCTTTTACTTCTATAACCCCTCACTTCAAATACCTATCAAAAAACTCTATCGTTCTTCTCATAGCCAAAGGGAAGTTTCTACTTAGATTGTGATCATCGTACTCATAAGAATAAAGCTCTACCTCCTTTCCCTCCTTTTTCAAAAGCTCATAAAATCTTTTCGAAAGCTCAAAGGGAACATGCTTGTCTGTCTTTGCATGATGTAGCTGGATTGGAGCCTTAATTCTTTGTATATAGCCTGTTATTGATGCTTTTTCCCAAAACGGGCTTTCTCTCGGCTCAAAGCGAGCCTCAAGCTCCTCACCCAACCCCCTTCTCCAGGCAGGAATAGAAGGATTATCCTCCGTAAGCCAAACTTCAAAAAGATCCTTGTAGGAGCCCAAAACTCCTGCCCAGATAACAGCTGCCTTCACCTCCTCTCCCTTTACCACCAAAACCCGCGAGGTTATCCAACCACCCATAGAATGGCCAAATATGCCTATACGCGAGGGGTCAACCTTTTCAAAATTTTTAAGCGCTTCAATAGCATTTATCGAGTCTATTACATAGGCATTTGATGTGTATCCTCCCTCAGGCTCGCCCTCAGACTCCCCGTGCCCTCTATAATCAATTTTGAAAACTATATAGCCTGCTTTGGAAAGAGCATCTACGAATTTCTCATAACGCTCAGTTGTTCTATACTCTGAAGGTGGAATATATCCGTGGTTGAAAACTATTGCGGGATATTTGCCATCGCTTCCTCCTGTTTTTGGAACAGTTAAAAGTGCATAAATCTTTAAACCATCAGAGAGATAAGAGGCAATGTACTCCTTATATCCTTGTCTATCTCCTAAGAACCTTTCTATTTTTACTTTGCTTGGAGTGTAGTTTCGGTTTAAAAGATAATCTATTGTTAACCTTTCCCCTTCACTATAAGTTTTAGCAACATTTTTCCCTCTCCCTACACCTATACCCAAGTTTTCAAGAACTTTAAAGCCCTCCCTCCTTTGCTGTGAAAACGCAATCACTAAAACTCCTATCCCCGCAAATATAGCAAGTATCAGGAGTACATATTTAAACAGTTTCATGCCTCTTGTCCAAAACAGGTTGATCTTTTTTTATTTTACGATCAAACTTCCCCTCATCCCAGAATGCCCTATACCACACTGCACTGAGCAGAAAAATCCAAACTGGCCTGCTTTGTCTGCTGTAAACTCAACTGTTACCTCCTGCCCTGGGTTTAAAACCTCATTTATCCCAAAATCAGGCAGAGCAAACCCATGAGGCACATCTGTACTTGTTATTCTAAGTCTTACTCTTTCTCCTTGATTTACAACTATTGGGTTAGGAGTAAACTCCCACTGCCTTGCTGTAACCTTTATCTCTCTTACTCCATCTACCACCTCACCCGAAGGCTCAAGAGAGGACACATCTTCTATCTGCTGTTGAGCTTGACCTGCCCCTGCACCCTGACCTCCACCTGTTAAAGCCGTTTGATTATTATTCACAGGCGTAGATGAACCACCTCCTCTAAGAAGAACTAAGCCGCCAACGACCAAAACTGCTAACCCAATTATAAGTGGTACTGACATTTTTACTTTCATAGCTATTTTAGAATTAAACTTATAATTCCATCATCCTTTCTTATTTTTTACCTTTTAGCTTTTAGCTTTTACTTACACTCCACACCCTCCACCTGTTCTAGGAGCTTGCTTTACAACCCCATTCTGTTGCAACCATCTTTTTGCACTTTGCCAACCTGAAACTGATGAATAGTCACGGCTCAGAAGCACTTTTGGATCAACATCTTTGAACTCTTTTCCTTCTTTTGCCTTAAAGTACAAAGCTAAGTCATAATAACTCTGTGGGAACCAAAAAGCATTAAAGTATTTTGCTGCTTCATACATTTCCTTTTCCGAAGCGCCGTTTGCTGCCATAAGTTGTAACACTCCCAAAAGCGCCATACCATGATTACAGTCAGGAAAGGCAGTTGAATTGTTACAACAGGGCCTGTAAATATTGCTTGCAACCCTTTCAACCAACGCTTCTTGCTGAGGGGTTAAAGGAATAAGCCTCTCTTTTGCGTAATAATCCATAGCATTTCCTTTTGCCAAAGTCCATCCGCCGGTTGAGGCAAAGTATCCCAACTGGTTCTTCCCATACTTGGTAATCTCACCTTCAGTTAATATTCTACTCCTATTTGCAAGTCCGGCTGCCCAAAAAAAGTTAAGGAGAAAATAAGCGTTTTGGCTGTCAATTTTAATTTTTTTATTAGAGCCTTTTGTTAAAATTTCAAGCTGTTCTTGAGTTAAAGGCTGACCAGCCCTGTCATAAACGCTTTTGAACTTTTCCAAATCTATAACTCCCATTTTTATCATTTTGGGCCCTAAATCGCCATAAGTTGCATTTATTTCATACCCTTCTTTTGGGTTTATCTGAGCGAAAAGATTGTCTGCTTGAATATTCAAGCTTGACCCGGCAGAAGAAGCAGCCCCCACGCTTGAGCTGGCAAAAGAAGACCTTCTAAAATCAACCTTTAAACTGCGAGGAAGCTTGGGAAGAAGATAGATTGCAAGTATAAAAACAGCTAAAATAGCAACGGGTTTTAAATCATAAAGCGCTTCCTTTTTAAAATTAAACTCTATATAACCTTTTTTGAAAGTTATAAACCTCACCTTCCTTACAGGACAAAGGCCCAAAATATTTTTTGAATAATCATAAATCGCATATCCCAAAAGCAAAAGGGTCAAAGCCTTTATCTCAAGCCCTCCTAAAGGTAGTGCTGTCAAAGATGCAGCAACTCCCAAGGTTGGCAAAAGAAGCGCTCCACATACAGGACAGCCTGTGGCAGCAGTTGAGTAAACAAGCGATCCTACTGCATCAAGAATAGAACCTCCCATCTTGCCTTTCCGCTTGTCAATAATGTAAAAAAGCAGGCTGAAAACAATCCCTATCCCTAAAGCATTTGCAAGGCTTAAGAGAATCTGAAGATAGTTGTAAATAGGCACATTTGACTGCCAGAAAACCTCCCAGGTGGTTGTTCGTGTCAAAACATAATAATAAAGAAAAAGAACATTAAGGGCGACTATAAAAGTCACAAAGTAGTAAATCACAGAGGTTGAATACACCTCTTTTAAAGCTCTTCTGGAAATAGCATAAGCCTCTTTTAAAACAGAAAGAAAATTATTTTTCTCCGTGCTTTTTTTTCTTGGCATACTACAGATTGTAGTAACTAATAATTAGTTTGTCAAGCGAAAAATTTTAGCCTTACAAAAGGCTATTTAAAAACACAATGGTTCCAACACTCAGTACCTTTAATACAAAAAGCATTCTCTGATTCTTTACTGCTAACCTGCATAGGCAAACTCACTAAAAAAACAAAGACAAAAACAAAAAGCACAAACAAGACCTTGATTTTAACCTTAGCTCTTACAGAAGAGTCAAGCCTTTCATCAAGGGAGTCTGAATAAGAGGATAAGAGGCCAAACCCTGGCTTTGAAATAAGCTTTTTCATTGCCATATACAACGGCCTTTTTGTTTTAAGCCTTAAAAAGGCATACTCATCAGCCTTCAGCTCTTGCGAGGATTTTAACCATTCAAAAAGGGGCTTAAGAAGCAGGAAAAACGGAGTTGAATAGGTAATAAAGTAAAAAAAGATTCGGGAAAGATTATCTTTATCTTTCAAATGGGACTTCTCGTGCAAAAGCACTGCTTTTAGCTCTTTTTCCTCCAAAAGCTTCAAAAAAGAGGAAGAAAGCACAATTTTGGGCGAAAAAAAGCCAATAACTTTAGCAACAGGCTTGTTGTCTTTGTAAACCACTACCTTACCCTCAAGCCCAAGCTCTTTTGAAAGTTCTTTTAAAAAATCATCTTGCTTTAGAGCATTTTTAAAAACCTTTCTTTCAAAAACCAAGTTTCTTATGATTTGCAAAAGTGTAAGGGTGAAGCCAACAAAAAAGAAGAACAAAAAAGAGTAGTAAACAAACTCTGAGGTCGAGTTAAAAAGGTTATAGAAAAACACCAAACAAAAGTTTATAAACCTCCCCAGAAGGCCATAATAGCCTTGTGTTTGCACAAAAAAGTATAGCGCTAAAAAAGCACCAGAGGCAAGGCCTAAAAATAAGTTTAGTTTATTTTTCATCCTTAACAAGCTCCTCTAACTTTTCAAGAAGCTTTTTTCTTCTTCTGCTATCAAGCCCTTCCAGCCCCTCTACAAAAGAAGAATAAGCAACCTCTCCAAAACTTTCAAAAAACCCTTGCAAAAACCTTCTAAACAAGCTGGCGCACAAGTCCTCTTTTGAATATTTTGCAAAATAAAGACCATTTCTTTTCTCAACAAGGCCTTTTGAGAGGAGTCTTTGAAGCACAGTTGCCACAGTTGTATAAGCAAGCCCCTTTTTCTTTTCAAAATACTGCCAAATATTCTTAAGACTCTCGCCCTCCTCCCTTTTCCACAAAAGCTCCAGAACCTGCTTTTCCAAATCCCCAAGCCCAAAGCGGTACATAAATTTTATTATATCAGCTTTTTATTGAATTAAAGAATAAAAGCTGTTATAATTGCGTTATAACTTAACATAAGTTTAGAAAAATAAAATGATTCAAAAAATAATAAAAGTCGGTAATTC
>WFWI01000116.1 GCA_015491205.1 Candidatus Microgenomates bacterium
ACCTATCTTGAGACTCAGGAAAAGATAAATTTGAAAATAAAGGAAGAATTTGAAAAAGAAGGCATAGAATTTGCCTATCCAACACAGACGGTGATTTTAGAAAAAGCTCAAAGTAACTTACAAAGTGTCTAAGAGCCCGGCAGGTATTCCTAAAAACCTACCTACCTCTCGTGCAACTCTTTCTAAACTGGAGTTTGCGCCTGTGAAATACACTTCCCAGTTGTACTCCGAAGAAATAGCAAGACCTTCATTGGAGCTCTCTCCCAACATTCTCATTTTTATGACTACAGGCACGTAGGCTATAGCACTCCCTTTCAAAAACTTTACACTTCCAAGATTATACCTTCCATCCAGAGGAATCATATAATCAAAATCAACCTCTCTTTCAACAATCCCACAATATAAAGAATGAATTACTGAAGCATACTTACTTTTATGAAAAACTGCTATTCCAGTGCTAATAACTCTCTTCTTTTCCCCATCAACTTCCATTAAAGTTAACATACCTACTTTATAACCATCAAAATCTCTATATATAAACACCCTCTCCCTATCTGGATCCTTAATAACTTTGCATTCCCAGTCCACAGATTCCTTTCCTTCTAAGGTTTTTAACAAAAACTCAAACATTCTACCTGCCAATTCTAGGCGATAAACATATTCTTCGCTACCTATTTTTTCTTCTCTCAATAATTGAATTAAAGAGTTCACATATCGTACCGCCTCTCTAACTAAAGTCTCAAGATACAATCCTCCAACGCCTCTCTTTTTTCGTTGCTCCTCATTTATCTTATGCCATAGTTCCTCTGCCAATTTAAAAATTGGCTCGCCAGAAAAAGAAAAATCTCCGCCCCTCTCCACCATAACCCTAAGTTTACCAAAATAAACCCTGTTTATCAATATTATAGGATATTTACTATCAACCCTTACTTTGCTATACTTTCCCTATGCCCCTCAAAGGCCTTAAAGTTTACATTTCTACTTCCCTCAGAGGAGGCTTGGATCCTGATTTTAAGCTGGTGCAAGAGTTGGCAGAATATTTAAAAGCAAAAGGCGCTAAAATCTTGGATGAACACGTTGTAAAGGACAAGGAACAAAGCTTTGAAACTTTAAAGAGGCGCGTTAAAGAGGACGGCGAGAAGCTCTTTTACCCTGAAGAGCCCTGGTTTGATATCCGCCGATTTGATACCAAGTGGGTGGATGAAGCTGATCTTTTAATTGCTTTTGTCAACAACCCAAGCTTAGGGGTGGGCATGGAAATTGAAAGGGCGCTTTTAAGGGTAGAACGAGGCCTTAACCCCATCCCTATCATCTGCCTTGTCAGAAAAGAAAAGCTTGACTCTTTAAGCTGGATGGTAAGGGGGATAAAGGATAAGAATTTTTTCCTCTACGCCTATTCAAATTTTCAAGATATTCTAAGGTTTCTTCCAAGAATCATTCCCCATTTATAGATAGAAAAAAGTCAAAAGTTAAAAGTCAAAGGTCAAAAACACAAGTTAAAATTCAAAAGTGAATATTCTTTTAAACTTTTAAACTTTTGAGTTGTATTTTTGACTTTTGCCTTTTAACTTTTAACTTTTTCTAGCTTTAGTTAACTCCCTCCACAAAAAATACGCAGCCAAAGTCACTCCTCCGATAATCTCTCCCTTTTCAAACCGCCTCATAAACTCTTCCTCTGGCACCTCGACCATCTCAATAAACTCGTCCTCCTCAGGCTCAGGCTCTCCAAAAACAAGATCCCTTGCCTCAAAAACATAAGCTTTTTGATTTAAAAAACCTGAGGCAGGATAAAACTCGCCCAACCTCTTCCAGGACTTTGCCTTTATCCCAAGCTCCTCCTTTAACTCCTGCTTTGCCACTTTCAAAGGATCCTTTCCTCCCTCAACCGCACCCATTGGAAACTCCAAAGACATCCTCTCTACAACCTGCCTGTACTGGCGGACCATATAAAACTTACCATTTTGATAAGGCACAGCTACAGAGAAAAATTCTTTTCCAGGCCGCTCGGCTGCAACAAACTTAGCCTTCCCTCCATCAGGCCGCAAAAACTCCTTTTCTAAAATATCAACAAAAGGATGATGAAAAAGCCTCTTTTTGGAAAGAAGCCTCCAAGCTTTAATATCAAAACACCTCCCTCCCATAGAACAACCTTCAGTCTAACACCTGCTCAAGTTTTTTTCAACCCACGCAACCCTTAATTTCCAAATTTAACCGACGCGGTTAAACACAGCCCTTTCCAACGCTCCCTGCTTAACCGACGCGGTTGATTTTGGCAATATAATCCAAAAACTCCCTCCAAGGAAGCACAACAATCTTATCGTTTATCCTTGCAGGCCTATCCGTTAAAGCCACAACCACTCCCTCTTTCGCCTCCTTGTGTTCTTGCAGAAATCTTGCCAACCCTTTTACGTCCTTTCCCGAAACAAACTCCTTAGCCTTAATCTCAATCGGCAAAACCCCCTTTTCTCCTTTTAAAACGCAATCAACTTCCACGCCAGAATACTTTCTCCAATAAAAAAGCTCTCCTTTAAGCTCTCCCAGCCACAAACGATAAAAAAGCTCCAAAATTACAAAATGCTCAAACAAAACCCCTTTTTCAAGGTTCAAAAGTTCAGGGCTTAGAGGAAGCCTTGCTAAAGCATTTCTTACTCCTATGTCAAAAATATACCACCTGCTTGAGCTTACCACCCTCTCCCGCGCACTTCTTTTATAAACAGGCAGTTTAAAGGCAATTAAAGTGTCCTCTAATATCTGGTAATAGCTCTTGATTGTAGGAATGCTCACACCAATCTGCTGAGAAAGATTAGCAAAATTAATTGTTTTGCCTGACTCAAGGGCTGAAAGCTGAAGAAAACTGCTAAACTCTCCTATTTTTCTGCTTATTGCCTCTGCTCTTATCTCCTCCTGAAGATAAACCTGAGAATAACTTGTTAAAAGCTCCTTTTTCACTTCCTTGTCTTTTTCCATAACAATGCCAGGTAGCCTTCCATAAATTAAAGTTTCCTCAAAATTGACCAGCTTTGGATTTAAACTTTGCTTTACAAAACCAAGCTCAGACCATGTTAACGGCGGTAAAAAAAATCTAATGAGCCTGCCAGGCGCTAAATTCACTCCCCTTCTTCTTAATTTGCGAGCAGAAGAACCTGTTAACACAAACTGGGCTTTGCCTTTATCAATAAGATATTGAGCAACATCCAAAAGCTGAGGAAGCCTTTGAACTTCATCGATAAAAACAATCGGCTTTGTTTTTTGAAACTCGACCTCCTCTTTTAAAAGCTCAGGATTTTCCGAAAGCTTAAAAAAGGTCTTGGGCAAAAGCAGGTTGTAAACTAAAACACGCCTTTCCCTAAACTCCTGCTCCAGCAATAATTCAACCAAAGTAGTCTTTCCCACCTGCCTGGGTCCTAAAATCAAAACAGACTTCCCCCTTTTTAGAAAATAAC
>WFWI01000117.1 GCA_015491205.1 Candidatus Microgenomates bacterium
CTATACTCCTCCTCATACTCTCCTTTAACGACTAAAAGAGGTACTATTTCAAGTCTAAGTTCCCTATTAAAAAACCTATATAGGTCATCCCAGTATATATTAAAGTAAAATTCTAACCCTTCTCCATTATCTGTAACTTGAACTTTAGTGCAATCTAAAAGTTTATTGTATTTCGTATCCTTATTGGGAAGAATTAGGAATTTGCTTTCAACCTGCCGATTCGATAGTAAATCATATGCACACCTATAATACGTCTCTATTTGATTATCACTTTTTACAGAAAAAAACCTTAAGTGCACCTCTCTTAGCGCTGTTTGGAGACCCTTTAAACTTATTTCTTTAATAAGGGTTACTTTGAATTGATAACTTTCTTTAAACGTACATTGCTGTACCACCTTGTAATCACAGCTGTAACCTTCTTCTCTTCCACGAGCGCTCCTTTCAATAAGTTTTACACCAGGGAAACTCCGCACTTTTTTTCCATAATAATGAAGATAACAAACCTCGCTATATGGACCACCTGTACGAAAAGCTATGTAAAATTTCTCCCCCTTTCCGACATCTGTCCTTACACAGATAGCCTCTTTACTAATCGCATTTTTGCATCCTAGCTCATTTTCAAAAGCCACATTCCCACCATTAAATCCGTAATCTATACACAAATTCTTTCCTAATAATAACTCTGGAGTGGGGGTGGGTGTTGGTGCAGGAGTTGAAATTGTTATGGATAAATCTGAGCCCTGAGACTGTTCAGGCGGCGCAGGAGTGGAGAAGTTCTCTTCAGGAGCACTCGTAGGCTCACCACTCTCTTCTTCTCGAATTTCAATTGAGGAAGTAGGAACGGGAGGTTTTGGGGTTGGAGTAAGAGTTGGGGTGGTTATAGGTATACACTCTTGTATATCACACTTATATCCACTTGGACAGGGTTGACTAGGGCATCCCTCCTTCCTTACGCATCTCCCTTCTACTATCCCAATCTCTCTTTGGTCAAACCTGCATTCATATTCAGTAGAACAAGGCTTTATGGGATAAGAAATATATCCTGCATTGAAATACTTGCAGATAAGCGAATCTTCGGGTGAAGGCGTAGCCTCTGTCTTTGGGCCACCAACCTCTTTCTGTGGCCTCCCTGCTTCACCCTCTAGAGGTTTTGAAGTAGGTTTTGGAGTTGGAGTTGGAGTAGGAATTGAAGTCGGAGGGATTGTACAATTTTCCCCCTCACACCAGCAGCCTTGGCCGGAGACTGTGCCTTTTCCAAGGCCTGTGTAGGTTAAAGTACAAGCTACAGAGAGCCTCCTTTGGGCGCCGCAGCTGTCAATATCGGTCTCATAAACAACTTGAGTAGACCCCCCCGAAATAGCTGCAACTGGTACGCTCCTTCCTGGAGCCCAATTTTGCGTCCACTCCGGCCCCCAGACAAGCCTTCCGCCTGAAAGAGCATTTATTCCAGCTACATGCCTGCCATTGGCCCAAAGCTGAGCATTACCTCCCCTTCCATCTTCTGTCTCAACCTCTACCCAAGCCAAAAAGCCAGTGGTGTTTTCTTTGTTCCCTTGCGGATCCTCCTTTATCCACTTAATCGGCCTGAACTTTACATTTACTTTATAACAACCATTGCTTACCCAGGTTTTTGAGGTATTTTCAGAGGTAATCGGACGCGCAGTTGAAGTAGGAGGTGCGGATTTTGCAGGTGGTGGTTGCCTAGAAGTTTTATTTTCCCCACTTTTTATCCTGTTTAATTCGCTCATACAAACTGAGTTATAAGAAGGCACCTTTTTTAAGGCTTTACAACCTTTTTTTTGCTGTGGAAGAGATGGCTTTGTTCTGCTCGCTCCAAACCCAAAATTCCACAAACCTCGCCTATCAGCCTCCTCCGGCGATACACATCCACTCAATATTTCCCACGCATCCCAAGGGCTACCTTCCACCAAAGTAGGTCCACTTTCTACATCAAATCTTGGCCTAAGACGTTGAAAACAAACTATATCTTTATTATCTGCTTTTGTAAAAAAGTAAACATATGGCCTGCCCTTCTCGCCTTCCACACTTCCTAAATATTCCTGAGCATAAATTTGGGATGTGCTCGCTGCCCTTGGCTTTGTTTTTAATCTTCCCTTTTGCAAAAGGTAGGAGGAAACAAGGCTTACTGCGCCCAAAAGAAGGAGGGCTCCAATTGTGATGGCAGTTGCCACCTCGCCTTTTTGAAAATCCACCTTTAGCTTAATAGGGGGCATAGATTTATTATAAAGTAGTAAGTAGTAAGTAGCAAGTAGTTAGATTGGTAGTTGGTAGTTGGTAGTTGGTAGCTGGTAGTTGGCAGTTAAATTTTTTCTAGCTACTAGCTACCAGCTACCAAATCTCACCAACTCCCTCCTCCACCTCCTCCAAAACCTCCTCCTGAGAAGCCGCTGGAAAAGCTTGAGGAAAACCCTCCAGAAGAAGCTGAGGCTGAAGAGGTAATTTTAAACACAGTGTCAGAAAAGCTTGAAAACTGGCCTTGAAGATAGGCATTGTAAAAACTGTCGCTAACGCTAGCGCTTGAATACCACTCAAAAGAAACTCCTTTTGCCAAAAGCTCCTTAAACCTGCCAACCCAAACCTTCTCCACCCCAAAAGCTATGGCATAAGGAAGGAGTTTTTCAAAAAGGTAAAGTCTTTTTGCCTGAAACTCAAGCTTTTCATCTTGGGAGGATAAGAACCTTTTTAAAGCCCTTGCTTGCTGGGCAAGCTCTGCCCCAAGCTTTGTCTTTCGCGGCAGGTGAAAACCAAAAAGCAAACAAGAGACAACAAGTAAAGGATTTATAGTTACTATCCCTAAAACCAACATTATCGTATAAAAATTCCTTATCTTTTGCGGGTTCTTCTCCAAAAGCCCTTCCTCTACTAACCTTTTGTACAAAAGGCTTGCTACTTCAAGGGAGGTTTTATAAAAAGATGTTAGCTTTAAAACCTCCACTCTCTTTTCCCCTTTCTCAAAGACTCCTTCAAGAAGCTTTCTCTCAAAAGGCAAAAGCCCTTTCCAATCCTTCTCTCTTTTCTCAAGATAAAAGCTCCTTTTTACAATTAAAGAAGACCTTCCCTCTTTCTCTACAATTTTTATATACCCGCGCACAGCCAAGTCAACAAAGGTCGCAAAAATATCCCGGCTATCAACCCTCTCATCCACCAAGGCTCCAACTTCAGCTGGCCGAAGGTAGCGGCCTTTAAGCTTTGGCGGAGAAAACCACGCGACTGCCTCTCCCAAATTTGGCTTTGGATCCCTGCCAGAAAAGTACCATTTTAAAGCAATCTTTATGGGATAAAAGATATACCAAAAGAAGGCCGCAAGGCCTAAAGCAAGTACCCCGCTCCAAAAAATAACCTGCCCCAAGAGCGTATCTTCAAAAAAATCAATCCTCTCTTTAGCTGGCAGATAAGCTACCAGACCTTTTGGGAAAGAAACCCCAATTGTTAACCCTTCAGCTGGCTCAAGAGGTTTAGTAAGGGAAGCATAAACCACATTGCCAACTACCTTAACAGAACAATTCTTCCCAGCCTCGCCAAACCCTCCTGTAAAACAAGTGGCTTTAACATCTCCTTGTTTTGCTCCTTTTGGAAGAAATACCTGGGCTTTTGCCTTTTCTATCGGCACCTTCCAACCCCCACCAGTTATATCCCAGTAAAATTCATCATAATTTTCAAAATACCGGATTGCGCCTTTGACTTTGTAGGAGATAATGTAAACTTTTCTGCCATAAACCATCTTTTCAGGATCACCGATCTTAAGATAATAAAACTTCTCGTCGCTGGATAAGGTAAACTTATAAGGCCTACCTGCCTCATCCACAACTTTAAAATCAAAAAACTCAAGCTCAAAATCCTTTTTCCCAACCTTGTAAACATAGGGAATGTACCGATAAATCCCTCGTCTTACATTTGCTCCAAAATCATAATCTATTTTTTCCTGCACCCTCACGCTGCCGTCCTTCTCAATCCAATACTTTGCCCCAAACTCCCTTATCCTTTCGGAAATCTTGTAAACAAAGGTCTTGGAATAGGAGCGGTCAAACTTTATTGTAACTACAACACGGGAATTAATCTTTGTCTGCCCAAAAGCAGGCTGAAAGGCAAAAAACAAAAAGCCTATAATAAATGCCAAAAAGGATTTTCCGTTCAATTTTTTTACCATCTTATAATTTTCCTTTTATAGGCTATTTTAAAATTCTAAGATGTTTTATTTTACCACGCAAATACTCCCTTTCCCTCCAACGATTGATCTCAAGAGAATAAACAATCTCAACCTTTGCCTCCCTTGAAAGCTTAAAAAACTTCTCTCCTCCTTCAAAAAGGATAAACTCAACAGGAGCGCCGGACTCTCCCCTTACCCAAATTTTAAGGTGTTTGTTCTCCCTGCCAAAAAGGCTGGCTTTTTCCAAAACCCCTTGCGAGAAAAACAAAGGCTCAGGGTTGCCTACTCCAAAAGGCTGCAAGGATTCTATTGCTTTTGCAAGCTCCAAGCTTACAGCCTCCAAAGGAAGCTTTAAATCTGCCACTATCCTCTTTTGAAGATTCTCCTCTTTTAAAAGCCCGTCTGCTTTTTCAACTGCCTCTTTCAAAAACCTGTCAAATACTTCCCTTTCCATTTTAAGGCCTGCTGCCTGCGCATGGCCGCCAACCTCTAAAAGAAGCTCCTCAAACGAGCGCAAAAACTCAGTTATGTGAAAACTTTTTATTGAGCGGGCTGAGGCCTTTAAAAAGCCATCCGAGGAGGTGAAAACAATTGAGGGCCTGTGAAACTCCTCGGTTAAACGGGCAGCAATAAGCCCAATTATACCCTCGTGAAAATCCTCGTCAAAAACAATAAGAATTTTAGGCAAACTTTCTCCGTAAAACTTTTGCAAAAGCTCCTTTGCTTTTTCAATTGATCTTTCAAGCATGCTCTGACGCAACTTGTTCTGAGAAGATAATTTTTCTGCTAAAGCTTTGGCTCTAGAAGGCTTTTTTGTACAAAGAAGACGCAAAGCATCAGTTGCATCCTCAAGCCTACCAGCTGCGTTGATGCGCGGAGCAATCACAAAGCCAATCTCCCAAGGCGTAATTTTCCTTCCCTCAATGCCAGAAACTTTTGTGAGCTCGCGAATACCATGTCTTTTTGCGCTATTAAAAACCTCCAGGCCATATTTTGCAATGGAGCGGGAAGGGCCGATAAGTGGCACAAGATCAGCAATTGTGCCGATCGAGGCCAAAGCTAGATAATCGCTTTCAAAAAGATTCTCTAAGCTTTTAGCGCCCCCCAGAGCCTTAAAAACCTCTTTTGAAAAAAAATAGGAAACGCCAGAGCCAGAAAGGGAGTCGATGTGAAAAATGGCGTGGGCTTCTGACGGCAATTCTTTTGGCTTTAAATGATGGTCTGTTACGATTATAGGAATGCCCAGCTTTTCCTTTGCAAAGGCTATCTTTTCCGCAGCCGAAATGCCGTGGTCAACGCTTATAATAAGCCCTGGATCATAAAGTTTTTTTATTTTTTTAAGGCCCTCAAAGGAAAAGCCATAGCCTTCCCTTTGCCTGTGGGGCACATAGGGCAGCGCGTCAAAACCCAATGAATAAAGAGTTTCCCACAAAATTGCGCCGCCTGTTATGCCATCGGCATCATAATCTGTGTAAACAATAACCTTCCTGCCCTCTTTTTTAACTTTTTTTAAAAGGGAAAGGGCCTTTTCAAACTCGTCCTTTAACCCAAAATCAAAAAGCGAGATCTCCCGCGGGTGTTTGGGAGACAAAAAGGAGCTTTTATCCTTTACCCCCCTCATCTCAAGCAGCGCCTCAACAACCTCCTCAACGCTTGCAGCTTTTTTAAGCTCCTTGTGAAAAGAGATTTTCATAAGAAAAGTATACTATAGTAGCTGGTAGAAATAATTTTGCAAACCTGCGGGGTTTGCAAAATTACAAAATCCACTTATAAACCGGCACAACTTTTATTAACCTCCCCTCCACTTCCCACTCCTCCTCTTGTTCTAAGGTAATTATCTTCCCTTCTGAGAGATTAAATTTTTTTAATGCCAACAACAAAGCCCCTACCTCGCGTTCTTTATTCTCAGGTAGAATTTCTGCGCTCACCTGAATTGCCTCCTTTACCTCCAACCCTTCCCTTATTAAAAAATCACACTCGCTTCCATTTGATTTAAAGTAATACACCTCCTTCCCTCTCCTTTTCAACTCCAAAAAAACCAAGTTCTCCAAAGCTCTACCAAGGTTTTGAGAAAAATTAAAACCTACAATTCTGCACAATCCAGTATCTATTGTGTAAAGTTTTTTAGCGGAAAGAGCCTGCTTTTTTACAGAGTAGTGAAACTGAGGAACCAAAAAAGCTAAATAAGCATCCTCAAAATATTTAAAGTAATTTGCAACAGTAGTGTGACTTTTTACTCCCAAAAGGTCTTTTAACCGATTAAAGCTCACCTCTGTTGCAAAATTGGAAAGAATATATTTTCCCAGCTCCCTCAAAGAAGCGGTATTGCTTACATCAAATCTAACTGCAATATCGCGGTAAAGTATGTTTTCATAAAGAAGCTTTAGAATATCTTGATTTTCACTGAAAAGAAACTCTGGCACTCCCCCTTTTTCAAGATACTCCTTAAAAAGCTTTAATAACTTAACTTTTTGAAAAGTATTTAGTCTTTTTAAATTAACCTTAAAATTTTTAAAGCGTAAAAACTCTGCAAAAGAAAAGGGAAAGAGTTCATACTGAATATACCTTCCTGTCAAATGAGTCCCCAGCTCAGGTGAAAGAAGACTTGCGTTTGAACCTGTAAGAT
>WFWI01000118.1 GCA_015491205.1 Candidatus Microgenomates bacterium
GTAAAGAAAAATAGCAGGCTTATCGCGAACTATCTCTTCTTGAAATTTTTTCAAAGCAATAAATTGTTTTTCAAAAGAAAAAGTTGATCGTGCATCTTCAAGGTATTTATCTACCCTAAGATTTTTATAATTAGTCTTGTTCCCTGCATCTGTTTGAGTTGAATGCCAAAAAAAATATTGATCCACGGCTAAAGGAATCTTCCAAAAAACTACGGCTATGTCAAATCCTTCATCTAAATCTTCCTCACTAACCATAACCTCTACATCTGCTCTTATGCCTATGTTATTTAACCTTTCTGCTATATATTCTGCTAAGTCTGTCAATCTATAATCTGTCTTTACAACCATATCAACCGTTTCCTCTTTAACAACTTCTTTAATCAGTTCAAGACCTTTTTCTTCATCATAAACATTAGAAGGTAAATCTGAAGCATAAAAGTCAGAATTTGGAGGGATAGGCCCTTTACTTAACTCTCCCTTTTCTGAAAGCTTATCCCATGGAATAATATAAGAAATACCTTCTCTAAATCCTTTCTCTGCTAAAATCTTGTTTTTTAAATTAAAAAATACTACAGCCATATATTGATAATCAACCTCCTCATAAACTTTTGCATTCCTCCACCTTTTAAACTCATTCACAAGATCCTTATCTGTAAATTCTAACCTATCTATCTTCCCAACTTTAAAAGCGTTTGCCATCTGAGCCTCATTATTATAAAATCTATAGACCACAACCTCACCTGTGATCTTGGATGATAATACTACCTCTTGAAAATTTCCTTCTCTTAGATCAACCTTTGTCACTTCATATTCCCCTCCAATTCCAACTAAAGGATAACGGTAAATAGGGCGCCGAAGATAATAAGGAAGAATGATTGTTGGATTTTGAAGTTCAACTTCCAAAGTATAATCGTCAATTATCCTCAGCTTTGCATCCTTAAAAAGGCTTCCGGCAATATCTTTTACTGAAAAAGGCTGACCATCATTCCAAACTAAATCTTTTCTAAAATAAAACCTAAAGGTCTTGCCTGAGTTTTTCACTTCCCATTGTGTCAAAAGCACAGGAACAACATTGCCTTTTTTATCAATTGTCAAGATGGGCCTTGAAATCTTTTCTAATATTTCATATGGAGGATTATTGTAAGTATAATTGCCAACTATCCCAATTCTCTCCACCTTTCCTAAAACCAATCTTAAAAACAGCGGTTTAAAAAGAACTAAAAAGATTATTCCAACAAAAAATACCACAAATCCAAGCCCCACCCACAACAAATTTTTCTTTAAAAACTCCAAGGAAACCCAGAATAAGAATCTAATTTTCTTTCTCAAATTCTCCATGTAGGCTTATAGCAAAAAGTTTACCACTGATACCACAAAAAATGCCGCAACTAAAGCAATCAGAATCTTAAAAAGAAAGCTTTCTATCCCACGTCTTGTATGATAAAACTCCCCTCCACCTCCCCAAGCGCTTCCCAATCCTGCACCTTTTCCTTGGATTAACACTAAAAATACAATAGTAATAGAAAGAACAATGTTTATTACTAACAATACCTGCTTCATAAAAAAGTTTCAAATAAACTTGTAAGAAAAGAAATTGAAATAATCACAACCAGAAAATTAACTGTTGAACTCAAATAAACCTTAGGTAACTGAGTCCCTAAAAAATTACCCCCTGGAAAAGTCCAGGCAGAAATTTTAAATTCTGGAAAAAGATAAAAAACAAGATAAAACAACAAAAAATTTAAAACACTCCCTACTATTCCAAAAGTTAAGAAGTTCACAGGAAACAGCACTAATCTTAATATTGGTCTGATAACAAGAAAAACAATTGTAAAAGCAATAGCAAACTCTACAAAAACAAAAACATCTCCTTTTATACTAAATCCACCATTCCAAAGGGATGTCAAGTACAAAGCTACCACAGAAAAAACAAATGTACGGATAATCTTTTTCATAATACAAATTATACTAGTAATTTTTTCTTTCTTAAAAGTAAATGATATTTTTTTGCAAATCTGTGGGATTCATCGCGCAAAAGCCGTAAAAAATTTAAAAACTTGTTTTTGGAAAACGAACGGAAGTACAAAGCCCCTCTCTCAAGCGGAATTACTAGCCTATCAGGATTTTTTGCCAAACCAACAACAGGAATATCAATCCCTTCCTCTTCTAAAGCCCGCTTTACAAACTTTACCTGAGATATGCCTCCATCAAGTAAAATAATATCCGGCCTTTCCCAATCGTTTTTAAACCTTCTCTTTACCACCTCAACCAATCTCTCCTGATCTCCAGCAGACTTAAATTTCACCTTGAACCTCCTATACTCTCCTTTATCTAAAACTCCTTCTTTCATCACAACCATAGATCCAGTAGCAAGCTTTCCAGACAGATTGCTAATATCATAGCATTCAATTCTAGAAAGCTTTTTTATGCCAAGTTTTTCTTTGAAAAATTTCTCAAGCTTTTTCCACTCGTCCTCTAGCTCTCCAACCTCCTTTTCCTCAAAAGACAGCCTTTGCAAAGCCTCAAGCCTCTTTATTTGCTCACGCATTTTTATTGCCTCTTCAAACCTCTCTTCATTTTTTAACTTTTCTAACTTTTCATAAAAATGTTCTTTTAAAAGAGAATCATTGCCTTTTAAAAGTTCTATAACTCCGTTTATATTCTGCAAATATTTGTTTTTTAGCTCTTTATAAAGCTTTACATCCTGTAATTTTTCAATCTGAGAAGGACAAGGATTACAAAGACCTATTTTTGAATAAAAACAAGCTCGTTTTCCTATTCTTTTTTGAGAACAAAAGGGGAAAATTTTCCTAATGCTTCGCAAAAGGCTGGTTACTACATTAAGGGAAGAAAAAGGCCCGATATAAAAAAGTGCATCCTTTACCTCCTTCTCCCGCACAGGATAAACCTTGGGGAACTCTTCATTCGTAATTTTTATATAAAGATAGCTTTTATCGTCCTGCCAATTTTTATTGTACTTTGGCTTTTCCTTTTGAATCAATCTCGACTCCAAGATCAAAGCTGAATATTCCGAAGGAACTAAAAAAACTTTGATACGCTTCGCTTTCTTTACAATCTTCTCCTCCTTACTCGAGATATCAGCTGCCCTTATGTGAGAAAAGACCCGGGCCTTTACATTGACAGACTTTCCTATGTACAAAGCTTTTCCTTTCTCATCCTCGAAAATATACACTCCAATTGCAGAGGGTATATCCTTCGTATTTGAGATAGAAAACTCTAAAGGCTTCATGATCTTCTTGCAATAAAAAGGATAAACGGCAAAAGAATCAAGACAAGAACTATAGTAAAATAAAGATAGTTTTGGAAAATAAACAAAAAATATTTATACCAAACAGGCCTTATTTTAAAACTCACCTCACCCAGCCGTTCTTCTCCCAGTCTTAAAATCAACTTGGCATCTCCCTCCTGAAAAGCTGAAGCTTTTACTTTAATCTCCTTTTCCTGATAAGGAGCAAGCTTTAAAATGTAAAAATTAGATTTAGAAAGATTCAAGCCTGACCCCTCTAATTTTAAATTTTTTCCTAAAATAAAAGTACTGCCGGTGTTTTTAATTTTTATAGTTATTTCTTCATTTTGACCTTTAAGCAGATACTTTTCTTTAAAAACTCCTCCTCTTTCTATCTTAAACCTAACTCTTTTGTCTTCTGCAGGAAAAGAGCTTACAGGCTCAACCAACACATCTTTTCTATCCTCTATCTTATAAGCTCCTGCTGGCAAAGGATAAGTATCACTCTTTCCATGTATTACAAACACTATATGATTCAAGTCTAAAGAAGAAAAATAATCTATGCCAGATGTATCCTGCCAAGTGGGATCAACTGGCACCCAGATTTTAAGCTCTTCATCCCAATACTCTGGCCAGGCGTGTAAAACATCAGTTATCAAAGATAAAGGCCTAAATCTCCTATCTTGAGAGTAACCATAACCCTGCACCTCACGCGCATAAATTCCATTTTCCCGAGCTAAAGCTATAAAAAGATCCGTAAACTCCATACAAACTGCCTGATTAGGATTTTGTAGTGCTTTGACTGCACCCATTCTTTCTATTCGTCTTTGACTTAATTTGCTAAAATCGTAAGATAACCTTCCGACAGTAAAGTCAAAAATTAATCTCGCTTTCTCTCTTGTTGATAGGTTTTTATCAGGAATTGAGAGAACATTCTGGCCCAAGTTCCAGTACCTCGTTTCTCGTAAAAGGTAAGGTTTTTGGGCATTAAACTCTTCTGGTAATATCTTCAAATAATCATCGCGTGGTTGTGAGAATACTGCTATATAACCCTTAAATCTAACTTCCAGCCTCTCCTTTGGCTTTAGAAAGTACTTTCCTAAGTAATTTCCATCCTCATCGATTTTAACAGCAGAAGGCGCAGGCTTAATATCTTCAACCAAGACCTTCTGATAAAGGGTATCAGGAGGAAAAGCTATATATACAAAAGCTGGTGCAAGTTTGCTATTTTCAACTGCATAACGCAAATCCACTTTGTAATATTGAGGTGATCCAAAAACCGCATACACTACTTTATCCTTTACATCATTCCAATAAATGGTATTACCTCTGATATAGCTTGGCTTTGGTTTGGAAATTGAAAGCTTTTTATCAAAATCATCAGGCAAGACTACCTTCACAGAATAACTTTCTACCTCCTCTCCTTTTCTATCTACTGTCGGCAAAATTACTTCCCATACATTTCCTTCAACTCTAACAAGCTTTTTTTGAATAAATTCTAAAGTTATATTGTTTTCTGTACCTTTACCTATCGATGGCTCCTTTAGCTCTACCTGTACAAATATCC
>WFWI01000119.1 GCA_015491205.1 Candidatus Microgenomates bacterium
CTGTAATGGAGGTATGAGTTCCAACAATATTGCTAAAAAAATAGAAAGTCTTGAAAAGCGTGTGGATAAAGTTGAAAAGCGTTTAGATAGAGTTGAAAAGCGTTTGGATGGAGTTGAAAGGCGTTTAGATAGAGTTGAAAAGAGGCTGGATGGAGTTGAAAAGCGTTTAGATAAGGTAGTTGTAAAGATTATTGATTATATTGATTTAAGGATAGAGGAAGTAAAGCAATCACTAACCGGAGAAATTAATAGTTTGAGGAAAGACTTTGAAGACTTTAAAAACAACGTGTATGACAAGCTTGATTGGTTAATTTCTCAATATAAAAAGCTGGACGAAGAAAGAGATGTTATTATTTATCGACAGGAGAAAATCAATGAAAGATTGGATGATCATGAGGTTAGAATTTCGCGCTTAGAAAATCGAAAGAATATACCTACTTCTTAAAATCTATGTATCTCGATTCGATCCTTTTAGGAGGCAAAAAGCTTAAATTTCCTACCTTTTTCCCTGATGGAACGCGGGCGGTTGTAAGGAGCCTTGATAGCCAGGATTTAAAAAGCGCTAAAGTTGAAGGTATCATTGTTAACACCTATCATTTATCAAAGCTACCTGGAGATGAATTTTTACATAGAATTGGAGGTGTGAAAAAGTTTATGAATTGGGATGGTTTTGTAATTTCTGACTCCGGAGGGTTTCAGATAATGAGCCTTATTCACAAGACAGGCAAAGGAAAAGTGCTTGAGGAAGGGGTTTTGTTTGATGATGAGCTTTTCACTCCTGAAAAATCAATTGAAATTCAGTTTAACTTAAATGTTGACGTTATCATTGTGCTGGATTATTTTACTGATCCTAAAGCTTCGCGCGATGAGGCTGAAGTGAGCGTTAAGATTACTGTTGAGTGGGCAAAAAGGTGTAAAGAGGAGTATTTAAAGCAGCTTGAAAAGCGCAAAATCTTAACCTCTGAAAGGCCCCTGCTTTTGGCTGTTATTCAAGGAGGGTTTTACAAGGATTTGCGTGAAAAATGTGCTAGGCAGCTTTTAAAAGTAGGCTTTGATGGCTATGGTTTTGGAGGCTGGCCGGTTAATGAGAAGGGAAATTTCGATTTTGAGCTGATGCGGTTTAATGCCTCTTTAACCCCTGATGATAAAGTAAGGTTTGCTCTAGGTGTTGGAAAGCCAGAGAATATTGTTGAAGGAGTAAAAGCAGGTTATCACATTTTCGACTGTGTGCTTCCAACGCGCGATGCCCGCCACAGAAGGCTTTATGTTTTCAAAAAAGATTGGAGAAAAATTTTGGAAGAGGGAAGGCACGATTTTTACGAGTACCTCTACCCTATTCGTGAAGAATTTGCAAGATATAAAGGCCCAATTGAAAAAACTTGTGATTGTTATACTTGTCAAAATTATTCCCTGTCTTACCTAAGACATCTTTTTAAAATCGAAGACACTTTGGTTTATCGCTTAGCTTCAATCCACAATCTTCGTTTTTACACAAGGCTGATTGAGAAGCTGAGATCTAAATTTTAAAAAAATGCAAAAAATCGCGTTTTCCGGAGCGCCACATCGCCCCGCGTTCAACCTCGAAGGTTAAATTCAGAGCGTCATGGCGGGCTGGAAAGAATAAAAATTTGCATTTTTGTTGTTATAATTGTTTTTATCATGAAAAAACTAGTTGAAGCTTACAATTTGATAAAAGAATATGAACGAGGCGTGAGAGCCGTGGATGATATTTCCTTTTCCTTGTATGAAGGAGAGATTTTGGGAATTTTGGGGCCAAACGGCGCTGGAAAAACAACTACTTTACAGATGCTTATGGGCATTTTAAAGCCAACTTCTGGCAAAATTTTTCTTTTTGGAAAGGAGCTGGAGGCACATAGGGAGGAGGTATTAAGCAAGATTAATTTTTCTTCCACCTATGTGCACCTTCCTTGGAAATTAACAGTAGAGGAGTCTTTAAAATTTATCTCATTTCTCTACCCTATTGAAGATAGGAAAAGCAGACTTGAGAAGATAAAAAGGCTTTTTCGTTTAGAGGAGATTTGGAAAAAGCGAAATATGGAGCTTTCAGCGGGTCAACTTTCGCGAGTTAGTTTGGCAAAAGCGCTTATTAACTTTCCAAAAGTTTTGTTTTTGGATGAGCCAACTGCCTCACTTGATCCAGAGGTAGCCTTTTATATCAGAAAGTTTTTGCTTGAGGAAAGGGAAAAGTTTGGTGTTTCCATAATTTTGACCTCCCATAATATGGCAGAGGTGGAGGAGCTTTGTGATCGTGTAATCTTCCTTCATAAAGGAAAAATAATTGACGAAGGCCCGCCTGAGAAGCTATCAGCCAAAATAAAGACCTCTCACCTTACTTTAATGATTGCTGATGGCCTTAAAAGAACAATTGAGATTTGTAAAAAGCATAGCTTGAAATTTTCTTTAAAAAAGCGACACATAACAATTGACATAGACGAAAAAAAGGTGGCGTGGTTTTTAAATCTTCTTGCAAGAAAATCGGTTGAATATGAGGAAATTTCTATTGAAAAGCCTGATTTAGAAGATTATTTTTTAGCAGTTGCTGGTGATAAAGAAAATGAGTATTAGTAGAATTTGGGCAATAGTTTTGAGGTATTTGTATTTAGCTCGGCACAGTCTTGACAGGTTAAGTGATATGTTTTTCTGGCCAGCTTCTGATCTTGTTCTTTGGGGGCTGACAAGCCAGTATTTTGTAAAAGCAGGAGGGATTTTTAATAATAAGTTAGTATTGATGATTCTATCTGGTATTTTGCTTTATATTTTAGTTTGGCGGGCTCAGTATGATATTACAGTTAGTATTTTGGAGGATATTTGGAACAAAAACTTAGGGAATATTTTTGTTTCTCCTTTAAAGTTTTCTGAATGGATAAGCGCGCTTTTTGCAATAGGGTTGATTAAAGGAGCAATTAGCTTTTCTTTTGCAATGATTCTGGCTTTTGTTCTGTATAAGGCGAAGATTTTTATATATAGTTTTAAATTTTTAGTTTTTATTCCTTTGCTTTTAATGACAGGTTGGTGGGTAGGGCTGCTTATTGGAGGTTTTATTTTGCGCTTTGGGACGCGGATTCAAACTTTTGCCTGGACAGGAGTGATGTTGATGGTGCCTTTTTCTGCAGTCTATTATCCAATAAGCACTCTCCCCCTTTGGGCTCAAAAGGTGGCAAAGTTTGTTCCTTTAAGCTATGTATTTGAAAATATGCGGAGTATTATTTTAACAGGAAGATTTAATCCTTTGGATTTGGTAATAAGTTTTATTCTTACTATTTTTTATTTTTCCCTTGCACTCTACTTTTTCAAAAAGAGCTTTGACCGCGCACTGGAAAGGGGGT
>WFWI01000120.1 GCA_015491205.1 Candidatus Microgenomates bacterium
ACGACGTGCGCCTCCCAAATTTTGTCAAAAAGAGTATACCGCATAATGACTAATTTCTAATTACTAATTACTAAACCCACCTAAAACGGCGGGCAGGCTATAACCAATTTTCTAATAACCAATTATCCAAATATAAATTTTATTTACAGCTTTGATAAATTTTGTTGAAAATCAAGTTCAACTCTTTTGCTTCCTGCCAAAGTTTTCTTGCTTTTTCTACCTTCTTTGGGACGGCTTTTGCAATCATTCTTAAAAAATGTTTAGTTTCCCT
Organism: Candidatus Microgenomates bacterium; assembly: GCA_015491205.1. Taxonomy (GTDB): domain Bacteria; phylum Patescibacteriota; class Microgenomatia; order UBA1406; family GWC2-37-13; genus S141-128. The sequence goes on from WFWI01000120.1 coordinate 272, forward strand.
TGCTTCCTTTTTGCAAATTCCTATTTTATGCCTGAAATCTTTTTTACTCTCAGCGTCGTCTGCCTCGCAATAATTAGCTCCTATACTTGTCGCACTCTTGATAAGCTGAGTTATCAAAGTCCTTGTGATTTCATTCCTCGGTAAACTTCTTGCAAATTCAATCACATCTTCCCCAAATTTAGCTGTTCTCTCTTCTAAATCAAATTTTTTCATTGGTTATTGGGCATTGTTTAGTCATTAGGTCAATTAGTCATTAGTCATTCTCCACTGCGACTGCCTCAATCTCCACCAGCGCTCCTTTTGGCAGATTTGAAACCTCAACCGTTGCCCTTGCTGGCTTTATTTTACCAAAATATTCCGCATATATTTTGTTTACTTTTTCAAAATCTTTAACGTTTTTAAGATAGATTGTTGTTTTAACAACTCTCTCAAGACTTGAGCCTGAAGCCTCAAGCACTGCTTTTAAATTTTGAAGCACCTGCCTTGTTTGCTCCTCTACTCCTTCTTTAAGTTCGCCTGTTTTGGGATCAATCCCAATTTGACCTGCACAAAAAACAAACCCACCTACCTTAACAGCCTGCGAATAAGGCCCCAAAGCTTTTGGCGCTTTTGAAGTGAAAACAACCTCGGGCTTCATGATGCCTTTGATTATAACATATTCTCTTTTTCCTTTGCTATTGAAACTTAAATTTAAACGCTGTCCTTCCTGTGCACGATCGTACACAGAAAGGACACTTCACCGTACTTTTCGCAGTAACAAATCTATCATTACAATCTATTATCACGTTCCAAACCTCAAAAAATTGACTATTCTTTCCGATCGGAAAAATTAGTCAATTTTACTGAGAATTTCGCTTCACACCGGTTAAAAAATCTTATTTGACATTTTGCCGCGGCCGTGTCAAAATGTCAAATAAAAGAATTTTGGGGCTTTCTACCAATGAATGTAAAGTTAGACGAACAATTCGATAAGCCAGAGCTCATAGTTGCTTTAGCTGGAATAAAAGGAAGAAAAGGTAGTCCTTATCAAATCAAAAAAGCACTTTGGCAAGTGGGTTTTGCCAGCGGGTCACGTTGAATTGGGAGAAAGCCTTGAAAAGGCCGTCAAACGAGAGTTTAAAGAGGAAACAGGGGGCAAGGTAAAAAATCTACAATTTGTTTACATTCACGAGGCAATTTTTCCAAAAGGTTTTATTAGAAAAGCGCATTTTGTAATTGTCCTTTTTAAAGGAGAAGTTGTAGGAGATTTAGCTCAAAAATCCTCTGAAGCCAGCAAAGTTAAACTTTGGCCTTTAAAAGAAGCAATTTCCTCCCCTGAGGTTGAACCCCACTCCCGCCAGATGTTAGAAAGCTTAAATAAGTTATAACAAAATTTTCAGCTTTTACCTTCCTATCACATCCTCCATCACTGCTCCATAATTGGCGCTTGTGACATGCAGGCTGTAGCGGTAAAGCCAGCCGCGCCTGACTTTTGGCTTGAAAGGTTTAAGCTTCTTCAAGCGCTCCTTAAGCTCTTTTTCTGAAACTAACAAATCAATTGTACCTTTGTGGGCGTCAATTCTTATCCTATCCCCATTTTTTATTACAGCAATTGGCCCGCCTGCAGCAGCTTCTGGCGAGATGTGCCCAACGCAAAGCCCTCTTGTTCCGCCTGAGAACCTTCCGTCAGTTATAAGCGCTGCTTTTAAGCCCTGCCCTTTTATGGCAGAAGTTGGAGAAAGCATCTCCTGCATGCCAGGGCCTCCTTTTGGCCCTTCATAGCGTATAACCACTACATCGCCATCCTTCACCTTTCTTTTTAATATTGCAGACAAAGCGGACTCCTGGCTGTCAAAGCAGACAGCCCTTCCTTCAAAAACCATCATATCAGGATCAACTCCAGCGGTTTTGACAACAGCTCCATCTGGTGCAATGTTTCCATACAAAATCTTCAAACCTCCTTCTTTTGAAAATGCCCTCTCCCCTACTCTTATTACATCTCCATCTGGCTCTGGCGCTTTTTCAACTACATCTTTTAACTTTCCATAAATTGTCTGGTGCTCAAGGTCCAAAGGTGCTTTTGAATACTTTGCGACCGCCTTTAAAATTGCAGGTATTCCTCCAACCCTTTCAACATCCTCAACATGAACATCTGGCCTTGAGGGTGAAACTTTGCAGACATTTGGAGTTTTTTTTGCCAGCATGTTTATTCTTTTCAAGTCATACTTTATCCCTGTCTCATAAGCCAAGGCTAAAGTGTGAAGCACTGTGTTTGTCGACCCTCCCATTGCTAAGTCCAAAATAAAGGCATTGTCTATGGCCTGTCTGTCAACGATTTTTCTTGGAGTTATTTTTTTCTTCATTAAAGTGCCGATAAGCTCTGATGCTTTTTCCAAAAGTTTGAGCCTTTCCGGGTTTATCTCCCATTTTAAAGCCTTTTTGTCAACCCAGCGGGCAGCTGGGATTGTTCCATTTCCGGGAAGAGCAAGGCCAAGCACTTCTGCCAAGCAGTTCATAGAATTGGCTGTGAACATGCCTGAGCAGGAGCCGCAGGTTGGACAGGCCTTTTCTGTAAGTTCCATAAGTTTGCTTTTTGGAATTTTTCCTGCAGAATAGGCACCTACTCCTTCAAAAACAGTTATCAAATCAGTGTTTTCTGCGCCTGCAAGCATTGGCCCACCAGAGACATAGATAAAAGGTATATCAAGCCTTACTGCTGCATTAAGCATTGCAGGCACAATCTTGTCACAGTTCCCTATTCCAATCCAAGCATCAGGTGGATGGGCTCCAATTATTGTTTCTATCTGGTCAGCTATAAGCTCGCGGGAAGGCAAAGAATACTTCATCCCAAAATGTCCCATTGCAATGCCATCATCAACCGCTCCTCCAATATTGCAGTACCAGACATTAAAGCCCCTTTCCAAAAGTTTTTTAACAAGGTGCTGGCCTAAAATGTGAAGGTGGGCATGGCCTGGAATATGGGTTGTATAGGAGTTTATAACTGTTACAAAAGGCTTTTTAACATCTGAAACTTTTTTCAAAACTCCTGCTGCAATCATCAAAGAGATAGCTGGAAGCATGTGATAACCTGAGCGGAAAACTCCACTCCCTTTTTCCCTTACAGCTTGTATTCCTTCGTTTATAAAATGTTTTTTTGTTGACATAGTAGTTAATTTTGGTAAACTTTTAATAAATCGCGCCCCCTGAGTTCCTCAGGGGGATATTTTATTATTAGCTATACTAAACCAACAAATAATAACTCAAATCCTGCCGAGTTAGCTCTTTGAATTTAAAGCCTGCGCCTTTCATTCTTTCTATCATTTTAGGTGCGTCTTCTTTTTTCTCAAACTCAATGCCTACCAAAGCTGGCCCCTTCTCTTTGTTGTTCTTTTTGACATATTCAAAAAACACAATATCATCGCCTGGGCCTAAAACTTCGTTCACAAATTTTTTAAGCTGGCCAGGTTTTTGGTAAAATTCTATGATAAAGTATTTTTTCCTTCCTTCCCAAATCAAAGCTCGCTCCAAAATCTCTGGATAGCGCAAAAGGTCATTATTTCCACCGCTTATTATGCAAACTACGGTTTTTCCTTTAAACGCGCCATTTAGCTTTTCAAACCCAGCAACGGATAGGGCTCCAGCAGGCTCTGTAATTATTCCTTCATTCTGGTAAAGGTCAATCATGACCTGCGCTACCTGCCCTTCAGGCACAACTATAATATCATCAACATATTTTTTTACGAGCTCAAAATTCAGCTTCCCAACTTTTTTGACTGCAACGCCATCTACAAAGGTATCAAGTTTTTCAAGCTCAACGAGTTCTCCTTTCTCTAAGGACTCTTTCATTGAATCTGCGCCTTTTGGCTCCACTCCAATGATTTTTACCTCAGGAAGAACGGATTTTAAGGCTATAGAGACTCCTGAAATAAGCCCTCCTCCTCCAATTGGCACAAAAACAGCATCTATTTTTTCCAAGTCCTCCAAAATCTCAAGTCCAATTGTTCCTTGCCCTGCAATCACTTCTTCGTCTTCAAATGGGTGTACAAAAACCATATTTTTTTCTTTGGCAAATTTTACTGCTTCCTTTTTGGCTTCGTCATAATTTTCTCCTGCAAGCTTTATCTCTACAAAACCATTTCCAAAATATTCAACCCTCTTGATTTTCTGCTTTGGAGTGGATACAGGCATAAAAATGACTCCTTTTATCCTGTGTTTTTTGCAAGCAAAAGCCACGCCTTGTGCGTGATTGCCAGCTGAAGCACAAACCACTCCCCTTTTTCTTTTCTCCTCAGGCAGGTTTGAAATTTTAAAATAAGCCCCTCTTATTTTATAGGATCGTACCGGTTGTAAATCCTCTCTTTTAAAATAAACTTTTGCTCCATATTTTTCCGAAAGCCTTTCTATAAATTGTAAAGGAGTGTGGTTGATAACCTCCTCAAGCACCCTGTAAGCCTCTTTAACAAGCTCTAGGCTCAACATAAAACCTCCACTTACTTTCTAACTTTGAACTTTTATCTTTGAACTTTTAACTTATTTACCGCGTCCACATAGGCTTTAGCAGCTGCCACTACAATGTCTGTGTCAGCTCCGTAGCCGTAGTAAACTCTGCCCTTGTAAGATATCTGCACGTGCACCCTTCCTACATCATCGCTTCCTCCAGTTATTGCCTGCACCAAAAACTCCTCCAAACGTATCTTCCTGCCAATAATCTTATCCAAGGCCTTGTAAACTGAGTCAACTGGCCCGTTACCAGCTGCAACAGCCTCTTTTCGCTCTCCATCAACTCTGACAACCACCTTTGCTACAGGCTCCAAAGGATAACCACACAACACTTCAACCTTTTCAAGATAAATTGCTCCTTTCGCCCTTTTTCCCATTAATGATAAAAGATCTTGATCAGAGATTTCTCTCTTTTTATCGGCCAATTTTAAAAACTCTTTATATACTCTATCAAGCTCTTGCTTTGATAATTTAAATCCTAAAAGCTCAAGCCTGTGTTTTAAAGCAGCTCTTCCGCTTCTGGCTGTTAAGATTATCTCAGAAGTTTTCACCCCAACATCCTTTGGATTTATGATCTCATAGTTTAGCCTGTGTTTTATAACTCCGTGCTGGTGGATGCCTGAGGAGTGGGCAAAAGCGTTTCTTCCAACTATTGCTTTGTTAGGTTGAACTGGCATTCTCATAAGTCTTGAAACCAGCCTGCTTGTTGGGTAGATTTTTTTGGTATTAATCCCTGTTTCAAGCCCAAGGCTCTTGTGGGTTTTCAAAATCATCACCACCTCCTCAAGGCTCGTATTTCCAGCCCTCTCCCCCACTCCATTGACAGTTACCTCAACCTGGCGAGCTCCATTTAACACCCCAAAAAGGGTATTTGCTGTTGCCAGGCCAAGATCGTTGTGGCAATGCACCGAAACTATAGCCTTGTGAATATTTTTCACATTTTCAAAAAGATAGCGAATCTTTGCTCCAAACTCATCAGGCAAGCAATAGCCTGTAGTGTCAGGGATGTTGACCACAGTTGCGCCTGCTTTAATCACTTCCTCCACCATCTTGGCCAAAAACTTGACATCTGCCCGTCCTGCATCTTCAGCATAAAATTCAACATCCTCAACAAAGCGCTTGGCATAGCGCACAGCCTCAACTGCTTGTTGCAAAACCTTTTCTCGCGTGGAGTTGAACTTGTATTTTATGTGAATGTCCGAGGCTCCAATGCCTGTGTGAATCCTTTTTCTCTTTGCCTTCTCCAAGGCCTGGGCTGCCACATCAATATCCTCCTTCCTTGCCCGGGTTAAAGCACAAATTATCGGCTTTTTAACTGCTTTTGAAACCTCAACCACTGACTCAAAATCACCAGGCGAGGAAATGGGAAAACCTGCTTCAATAACATCAACCCCAAGCTCCTCTAAGGCCTTGGCAATTTCAATTTTCTCTATAGTATTGAGCTGACAGCCCGGCACCTGCTCACCATCGCGAAGCGTTGTATCAAAAACATAGACTCTGGTCATAAGCTAAAAAATTAAATTACTAATTTCTAATTACTAATTTCTAAACAATGTCCAATGTCCCAATGCCCCAATGACTAAATGATTTTTTTGATATTAGCCATTGGGTAATTGGTGATTTTTTAGTCATTAGGTCAATTAGTAATTAGTCATTTTTTCTTTACTTTCACCGGCACTTTTTCCTTTCTCTTCTCAATGGCTTTCTCTTCCTGATTCTCAGGTCGCAACGACCTTACTACCGCTCCTGCTTGCCACATTTCAGACTCGCGCATTCTTCTTAGCTCATCGTTTAGTCTTTCTCTATAATCAGGCTTGCTATTTTCTTCAATCACCCTTTTTGCCTCCTCGCCTGATTTTACCCGCTTGTAAAGCTCCTCAAAAACTGGCTCAACTGCCTTTTTGAACTTATCTTTCCAGTCCAAAGCTCCTCTTTGGGCTGTTGTTGAGCAGTTTGCATACATCCAGTCCATTCCCTTTTGCGCAATCAAAGGCATAAGGGATTGGGTTAGCTCCTCAACTGTCTCATTAAAAGCCTCTGAGGGCGAGTGGCCCATTTTCCTGAAAAGCTCATATTGTGCCTCCATTATTCCAGCCAAAGCACCCATTAACACTCCTCGTTCTCCTGTTAAATCGCTGTAAACTTCTTTCTCAAAGGTTGTTGGGAAAAGATAGCCTGCGCCAATGCCAATTCCCATTGCCAAAACTCTTTCTCTGGCTCTTCCTGTGGCATCCTGATAAACAGCAAAGCTTGCATTTATTCCTCTTCCCTTTAAAAAGTGCTCTCTCACTGACCTTCCTGCTCCTTTTG
>WFWI01000121.1 GCA_015491205.1 Candidatus Microgenomates bacterium
GGTTAACAAAATAATTAAACTTCTTGAAGTGGAAAAAATCAATTTTTCCGCTACTTCCTTAGGGTAGAGGATATAGACGCTTATTAAGTGAAAAGGTGACCTCCTCTCCTCATCAGAGATAAAGGGCTTCCCGCTTCATTGTGGGGATATACCCCACTCCACGGGCGTCACTTCCCACAATAGCACCCCGCTTTCGCGGGGGTTAACGCTTCCGCAGTCCACGGGTAGGGCAGACTTTAGGCGGTCTGCCAGCACCTTATTCTTTTTAGCTAATTTCTTCAAGCCAAGCTTTAAAATATTCCAAGCTCCGTTTAAATCCCTATCAATTTCTAAACCGCACTTAGGACATCTATAAGTCCTTTCGTTTAATTCAACTTTTTGTTTAAAGCCACATCTACAACAAGTTTGCGTTGTTGCTTCGTATTTTGGCACAAATTCCACAGGGATAAGGGTCGCAAGGCTTTTTAGCCTTGCAGTTATTCCCCCTATCCCCATGTTTTGAACCTGCTTCCCAAATAATCCTTCGTGCCATCCTTTTATTTCATCTCTTTGAACTGCTATAAATGGAAACCTCTTTAGATAGCTTATAACTTTGTTTATTACATCTTTTCTTTTGTTCTTGATGTATTCCCACTCTTTTTGTATCAACCTCTTAATCTTTTGGTAGTTTTTGCTTCCCTTTTTCTTCCTTGCCAAAATTTTTTGAAGTCTTTTAAGCCTTTTCGTTTCAGGAATATACCACTTGAACCTCTCTCCCGTTGTCAAAGTCAGCTGGTATTTGATACCCAAATCTATTCCTACGGGTATTGAAGTCTGTTTTTGCTTAATTTCCTTTAAAATCTCTTCTTTCCAAATGTAGCAAACCACATAAAGGTAGAAACCCGATGGCTTTTTAACCAAATAGGCATTTGCAATTTCTGAATTTTTGGGTATTTGGTGCAATCCCAAAATTCTGAACCTTTTTTTAATCCCTTGGACTTTAATTCTGTTTCTTTTGAAGTCTATTTTATAGGTTATACCAAGCTGTTTTAGCAGAATGCTTTTAAAATCGGATTTAAATTGATGTTTTCCTACTTTATAGCCTTGCTCCTTTAGTTTTTTTAAAGCTTTAAGGTTGTTTTTAATCCTTTCAACAATTCCCTGTTTAATTTGAGAACCTAAGATTTTAAGCTTTCTTTTTTCAAAGCCGTTAGGAGTTTTGATTTCAACTTCTTTAAGTTTTTCGGATTGCTTGTTTAAGCGGTTATCGATATCTGCTATAAGGTAGTTATAGAACCATTTAGCCTCTAAGAAAAGCCTTTCTAAGGTTTTTATATCGGACTTTGAAAGGTTTTGGAGTTTAAGCTGAAAGACTTTGGGAGTTTGGAGCTTTCGTTTTTCTTTGGTTAGTTTAAGGGATTGTTTGATTTTTTCGGCTTTATTCATAGCTCCAAACTCCCCTTAGATAGGGATTTTAAAACCTATCGGACGCCTTTCATCCCCCCATCACATATGGGGGGCTTTCTGGCGTAATTTTCTGTAAAGCAAATAAGAAAAGGGGCAAAAGCCCCTAAAAGTAAACTTCAATATGAGTATCAACATCGGGAATGTGAACCCAAGTAGTGACAATATCATGAAAACTTAAGTTTGAAAGGTAATTTAGTGCCTTTTGGAGATTGCCGAAAACCTTAAACTTAATGGAATTTTGCAGGTCAATGACGTAATAAAACTGGTCAAACTTAATGACGTCAAACCTCTTCATGTCAACCACCTCCTCTCGGGAATTTTTCAAATCCCTTCCCGAGGGAGGTGAGAAAAAAGGATGAGAAAGCCTTGCGGCTATTTATATAATTTTGTCAATTTTAATTTCTCAAGCAAGCTTTTTAAATCTTTTCATTTTCCACTTTAAAGTGTCTCTCCTTGTTTTTGAAAGGTAAAGAAAGTATGCGTAAATTGCCAAAAGCGAAAAGGCTTTTACGGGAGCAATGAGAGTGTAAAGCTCAAAGTATGGTTTCGCAAATTCGACAAACTTTGAAATAGCGGGTGAAAGAAGGGTTATGATGTCGTAAAGAACCTGATAGAAAAGCTCATTTAGATTTCCATCTCCCTTTGTGAAAAACCATGTAGTGAAGCTTTCCCAAGCTTTCGGAAGGACGTAAAAGAGTAAGGTGTCAGATA
>WFWI01000122.1 GCA_015491205.1 Candidatus Microgenomates bacterium
CCTCAGCACTTCTAAAACTCTTTAAAAAACCTCCTTTTTTCGCCTCCTTACTTTTTATCTTTCTATTCTGGTTACCTCAATATAAAAACTTGCTTTCAACGCCAGAAACACCTCAAATACCCTATGCAAGAGCAACCGCAAGAAATATCCTACCTCTTGTTGCAAAAGAAAAAGAATACCAGCTTATTGCCCTGCCTCCTTGGGAAAGTACCAAGCACTTTAGATATTTTCTTGAAATTTGGGGAAAAAGACCGCTTGAAGAAGAATCAAGCAAAATCCCAGAGGCATTAATAATAGTCTGCTTTAAAGAATGCAAAGACCCAATAGGAGACCCACAATGGCAAATAGCAGCTTTCCCAAACAAAAAAATTGATAAAATTGTGAAATTTAAAAACTTAAAAATTGTCAAAATAATAGATGGCAAAAAAAGATAAGATTTCCATAATTATCCCTTGCTACAACGAGGAGGCAAACTTGCAAAAAGGAGTGCTTGATAAGGTGGGAAATTTTGTAAAAGACAAACCAGAGATAACCGAGGTGATAATCGTAGATGATGGCTCAGAGGACGATACTCCAAAAATTATCAAAAACCAATACCTGCCAAAATTTAAAAAATTCAAATACGTGCGAATTCCCCACCAAGGAAAAGCAGGCGCTGTGATAACTGGAATCCAAAAAGCAAAAGGAAATATTGTGCTTTTCTCTGACATGGACCTTGCCACGCCAATTGAAGAAAGCGAAAAATTAATAAAGGCAATTAAAAAAGGCTATGAAATTGCCATTGGCTCGCGCGATAAAAAACGAGAAGGTGCACCAATAATAAGAAAAATCATGGCCTTGGGATTTATTTTAATAAGAAATTTCCTTTTAAACCTTGGAAAAATTAAAGATACTCAATGTGGATTTAAAGCTTTTGAAAGAAAGCCCGCGCTGGAGATAATCTCCAGAATGAAAGTTTTTAACCCAAAACAAAGACGAAAAACAAAAGGAGCCTCTGTTACAGCTGGGTTTGATTTAGAGCTTCTTTTTGTCGCAAAGCTTTTAGACTACAGGATAAAAGAAATTCCTGTTAAATGGCGCCACGTTGAAACAAGAAACGTAAATTTTATCAAAGATACTCTGGAAACTCTGCGGGATATTGCAAAAATCAAGTGGTACCAGGTGAAAGGAGAGTATAGAAAAAATCCCAAATTTCAAATAACAAATTCCAAATAAATCCCAAATTACAAATTACAAACGAAATTAGACTGAGCTGGACAAAGTTGGTTAGAAGGTTTAAAAGTTGGAAAGTTTTAAGTTTTAAGATTAGTTTTAAAATTTGGGTTTTAGGATTTAAGATTTTATTGTTTAGTTATTGGTGCTTGGAATTTGGTGCTTTACTCTAGGAAGTCCATCAATTTCCTTGCTCTTGAAGGGTGTTTGAGCTTGCGCAAAGCTTTTGCTTCAATCTGACGAATTCTCTCCCTAGTCACCTGAAACTCTCTTCCAACCTCCTCCAAAGTCTTTGGTTTTGAGCCATCAAGCCCAAAGCGCATAATCAAAACTTTCCTTTCCCTAGGAGATAGAGTTTCTAAAACCTCATTCAAGGAATCTTTCAAAAGCTCACGAGTTACTTTTGTATACATATCATCCTTTTCCGGATCGCTAATAAACTGCTCTAAAGTAGCCTTTTTATCATCGCCTATTGGAGTGGACAAGGAAGTTGGATGCTGGGAAATCTTGTAAAGGTTTTCAACAGCCTCCTCATCCAAGTTCATTTCCTTAGCAATCTCTTTTGTAGTCGGCTCTCTACCAAGCTGCTGAGTAAGCTTACGTCTTACTTTATAAAGTCTGTTTATCTGATCAACCATGTGAACTGGAATCCTTATGGTTCGCGAATAATCAGCTATAGCCCTAGTTATAGCTTGCCTTATCCACCAAGTTGCATAAGTAGAGAATTTGTAGCCTCTTCTCCAATCATATTTCTCAACAGCTTTAATAAGACCTTTATTCCCTTCCTGAATAAGATCAAGAAAAGAAAGCCTTCTACCCAAATATTTTTTTGCTATTGAAACAACAAGCCTTAAATTAGATCTCACTAGCTTCTCCTTGGCTGATAAATCACCCTGCTCGTACCTCTTTGCAAGTTCAATCTCTTCCTTATGAGTTAAAAGCTTATGTTTTCCAATTTCTCTTAAATACATCTTTATCGGATCTAAAGACTCCCCTTGCTTGGCTCCCAAAAGCTCTTGAAGCTCCTTTTCAATATTCTCTGCGTTCTTTTTTACCTCCTCCTCTTCTGAAGTAGAGATAGTCTCATATACATCAATTCCTTCTTTTATTGCTTTATCAAAAAATTCATCTATTTCCTCTATATGCTTTTCAGGCTCAGGGTAAACAAGCAAGATATCATCAAGCACTAAAAAACCGTCTTCTTTACCTTGCTTTAGAAGATCATCCAATGTACGTGGAACATTTTTTGTCACCATAGCTCTGGGTTATTTTACCACTATTTAAAATAAATTTAAAGGCTAAGATACTTTTTCTCCAAATGCTTAAGCTGCTCTGTAAGCTTGGACAAGTTCGCATCGTCTTTTTCAACCGCCTCTCTAATTGCTCTTTTCACAGCCTTTATCTTTATAAAGTAAGATAACTTCTCAATCTCCTCCTCCTTGGCCTCTCCTATAAAGGAAGGATAAAGATAAAGTTCATTCAAAAGATCCTGTAAGGGTGCTGGCAAACTCTTGGAAAATTTCTCAAAATCAAAAGCTTTTTTAGCTAAAAACTTTTTAAGCTCCTCAAAAACATCCTGCAAGGCAGGCGTGGAAAAGTCTCCTCTTTCAAGCACTTCATCCACCTTTTCAAAAAGCTTCGCAGGCTCCTTTGATTGCAAAATAGTTCCAAACAAGAACTTTTCAGGATCAAGCTTTTTCTTTTCCTCTTCCTTTGCAACAAAGCTTTTTCTTTTCCTTTTTACCCTGCGAATAACCTCCAAAACTACTTTTTGGTCAACTCCTGCTTTTTCAGCAATTTTTTTAACATAAAAATCTTTAATAACAGGATTTTCTATACTGTTTAAAACCCTTGCCATTTTTTCCAAAAAGTTCTTCCTTTCATAAGGATTGGAAAGGTTAACCTGGCTCGCCTCCTGCTCTATAAAATAATCATAAATCACCTGGGAAGACTTCAAAACCTTTTTAAACCTTGCCAAATCAGTCCGAGCTGCCTCATCAGGATCCTTAGCAAAATCCAAAACCGCTACATAAAGCTCGACATCAAGCCCCTTTGCATTTTCAAACCCTCGGTAAACCGCCTCCCTACCAGCCTCATCATTATCAAGCAAAAATACAATTTTTCTTGCAAACCGCTTTAAAAGAAGAAGTTGCTCGCGCGTGATAGCAGAACCCTTTATTGCCACAATGTTTTTTATCCCCAAAGAATATGGAGTTATCATATCAAACTCTCCCTCTACAATAAAAACCTCTCCTTTTTTTTGAATCTCCTCTTTTGCAAGATCAAGCCCAAAAACTGTTTGCCTTTTCTTGTATAAAAGCGTTTCTGGAATATTTATGTATTTTGGCTCATCACTCTCTTCAATTATCCTACCTGCAAAACCAACAACCTGCCCTCTATAATCCCTCAAAGGAAAAATCAATCTTCCACGAAATCGATCTTCCACTTCACTCCCTTTTGACACAGCGACACCTGCTTTTATAAGTTCAGACTTTGAAAACCCACGCTTAATCAGAAAGCTAACTAGAGAGTTCTTTGATCGTGGAGCATAACCAAGCCCAAATTTTTCTGCTATTTTCTTGTCAATCCCTCTTTTTTTCAGATACTCTAAACCCTTCTTGCCAAAATTAGTTTCAAAAAGAGCGAAAGAGTAAAACTTTGCTGCAGCTGTGTTAACTGCCAAAAGCCGCGACTTTTGCTGCCACTTAACATCTCCTGTTTTCAATTTTCCTTTTATTTCAATTCCTATCTTTTGAGCTAGCTCTTTTACAGCTTCAAAAAAAGTCAAGTTTTCCCATTTCATATAGAACTTAATAACATCCCCTCCTTCTTGACAAGCACCGAAACAACGCCAGATCTGCCGCTCAGGGGAAACAATAAAAGAAGGTGTTTTTTCCTGGTGAAAAGGACATAAAGCTCTAAAATTTCTACCAACTCGTTTTAAAGTTACATAAGATCCTATAAAATCTACAATATCTATCCTTGATTTTATTTGAGAGATTACATCATCCATCTTTCATTTGAGAAATGAACAAAGAAAGTTTATAATTTTCCTATGCACTTATTATATATAAACAGCCGCAAAATAAAACTTCTTTCTTATAAAAAAGACCTTTTCAAACAAATTCAAGTAGACTATTTTTCCAAAATCCATACAACCAAGCTTTTGGAAAACGGCAGGATTTACAACACTGATATCCTAGCTTCTGCCATCAAAGAAGCCCTATCCAATGTTTTCAAAGGCCAAAAGAGCCCAAAAGACATAATCTTCATCCTACCTTCGCCTCCATTTTTCACAAAAAGAATAATCCTGCCCCTTGACGTTCACCCTCAAGCAGTTCAAAGCTTTGTCACGCAAAAAATTCTCACGCTTTACCCTTACAAGGACCTAGAATTCTTCTACACCCTTCATGAAAAGGAGGACAAAAGACTTGCTATAGTCTTCTGCCTTGAGAAAAACGTGCTTGAAGATTTATCAGAAGTCGCAAAAATTCTAGATCTTAACTTTAAAGGAGTAGTTCCCGAATCCTTGGCCTACTTTAAACTTTTCGAAAAGACTTTAAGCAAAACTAAAAAAGAGAACATCTGGTATATGCATGCCCACAAAAACGATAAAATCCAAACAGAAAGCTATTTTTACGACAACTTTGGACCCTTGGAAGAAGAAAGGCTTGAGTTTGAGGTAGAAAATCTTGATGAGTTTAAAAAACGAGTAATTCAAGAAAAAGAAAAACGCGAGGAAACAAAATTTAACAGACTTATCCTCTCAGGAAACTTAAGCTTGCAAGTAAGACAAGATCTTTTAACAAAAGAAATTGGGATCTGGGTCAACCCCCTTGCAAAAATAATTGAAAGGTTTTATTCCCAGCATACAAAAAAGATAGTGGATCAAGACCCAAAGTTGTTTTTAAAATATGACTCTCACTTTTCCTTGCTTATAAATGAAAATATTCCTTCTCTTTCTCTAAAAAAAACAAAGTACTCTTTTGAAGAAAAGAAAAAAGAAAAGAAACTGCCTAATATTAAGCCTTTTGTTCTTCCTTTTGTCATCTCGCTTTTAGCAGCTTTTCTTATTGTCTGGGGTGCAAAGAACTTTAAGGAGAAAAAAATAAAGCTTCCCACCCAAATAGTCCAAAAGCCAACCCCCACTCCTACCTCAACCCCCACACCTACTCCCACTCCTTCTATTAAAAGAGAAGAAGTAAAGCTTAAAGTTCTAAATGGCTCTGGCATAAAAGGGCAAGCAGCAAAGCTTTCTACCTATCTTAAAAACAAGGGGTACAAGGATATTGTAGTAGGAAATGCTGATAGTTTTGATTATACAACCACAATAATC
>WFWI01000123.1 GCA_015491205.1 Candidatus Microgenomates bacterium
GGGGTGTACACTGTATTCTTCAAAACTAAATTCGAATCCTAATAAGGCTTTATGGCTCTATTATTTATATATTTGTATAATAGCTTGAAACCAGAATAATATTTGGTATTATAACTAATAACCATGCAACAATCTATTTCAACCGTTACATCTCAGGGGCAGATAACAATACCTGTTCATATAAGGAAATTATTTAATCTCAAACCAGGGAAGAAAGTACAGTTTATAATAAAAAATGCAATAATCATCAAACCTGTAGACGACTTCCTCTCATTGAAAGGCGCGGTGAAGCCTAAAAAGAAATATTCGGACAAGGAGGCTGATAAAAAAATTTTAGAATTTGTAAGGACAACATGGGAAAAATAAAACCGGATCTTGTTGATACTAATTTAATTATAAGATTTATAACCCAAGACTCAAAAACTCAGGCTGAAATTGCAGAAAAAATCTTCAAAACAAGCCCCCCTCGGTCCCTACTCGTTCCAGATATCGTTTTTGCTGAAACTATCTATGTACTCCTTTCTGTCTATGAGCTTTCAAAAGAGGAGGTAATTGAAATAGCTGAAAAAATTCTTCTCTTTCCAAAATTTACTTTTGAAAGCAAACTCTCCCTTCTTAAAGCTTTGGAAATTTGGAAAAAAAACAAAATCTCTTTTGTAGACGCGTTTCTTTTGGCCAAGCAAACCGCCTTAAAATGTAAGCTTTATACTTTTGACAAAAGATTGGCTAAGCTCTCTCTTAAACCGGCAAAAATAGCTTAAAATTCTCCGGCCTTTTTATTAAAAACCAAAAATCCCTAAAATCAAAATTTCCATCCAAATCAAAATCCAAAGGCAAAAGGGGTTTGAAAATTGCTTTTGCTCCAGACTCATTAAACACTACAAAAGTCTGTCTTGGAAGATAATAGGGCTTTAAAATAACCACCCTATAACGTTTGCCCAGCTCAATGTTTTGCACCTTTTCAATCCTGGCCCTGCCTGAAATCATTTTCACATGCGTCTTTTTAAACACCAAGTTTTCCCTCGAGTCAAAAACCTGCACCTCAAAATCATCGCCTCCTGCCTTAAGCTTTGGAAAAAGGGAAACTTCAAGATCCAAGGAAGGCAGGGGCAAAACCGTCAGCTCCCAACTTTCAGTTTCCAAAATCTTCTTCTTACCCTTTTTAAGAACTATCTTATACTCCCCTTCAACAGGTCTGCCTGAGGTTGTAAGCTGCATAAAAAACACTCCTTCCTCAAAAGGCTCAAGATCCTTTATTTTTGAAAAGGAAACCTCAAGTCCTTTAAGGTCCCCCTCCAAAGAAAGCTGGTAGCCTTCTGCCTCGTCCCAGATTGCCTGGCCTTCGTTTTTCAAAAAGATCTGGAAGGTATAGGTTGAATAGGCAACCAGGCGCTTCCCAACCCGGGCTTTTATAGAGCCCTTTTCCTCAATCTCTGGCTGGCCCTTTACCTTTTCCATCGCCTTTAAAACTTCAAAAGCTGGATAACCCTTTCCATCAGTTTTAAGAAGTGAAAACTTATCAAAAGGAAAAGAAAAATACGAAAGCACAAAAGGTGCTGCCATAACAACCCGTTCATCCTTAAGCCACAAATCTATATAAGCTCTTTTCAAATACTCAGCTTGTTTTTGCCTGCCAGTTTTACTAGCGTCCCAACCAGTTTCTGTGATAAACACTGGCAAATTCTTTTTTATTCCTAAAGATTTTAAAAGCGAAAGCTCCCAGGTATAAGTTGCAATACTCTCCCTCCCTCGCTTAAATGGGCTGGCAGAAAACCCTGGGTTTGGATAGGAGTGGGAAACCCAGCCGTCAATGTATTTCTCAAAGTTCTCCGCACCAAAAACCTTAAGAAAGCGCTTTAGAAAAATTGCCTCATCCATATACTTCGGCGGCCTTTGCGGAGCTGAAGCATCAAAGCCAGCAAGCATAACAAAAAAGTCCTCATTTTTCTCTTTTAAGGCCTTGGCAAAGGCCAAAGAAACCTCAGCATAGTTTTCCGGATCCACCCTTCCTCCCCACTCCTTTCTTTGGTTTGGCTCATTAAAAAGAATAATATAGCGCTGCTTTACCACCCAATTTAAAGAGTCTAAAAACTCTGCCCAGGCTGCCGCCTCCTCCTTTTCTGGCCGGCGCCAAACATCACCTTGGGGCCTTGTGGCAACCCGAACAACAGGAATAAGTTTTTTTCTTCTTAACTCATCAAAAACATCTTGCCAAAAGCTTTTATCTCTTTCATCCTCCTGCATCACCAAAACAACATACCCCCATTCTCCGCCTGAGGAGTTTACAAGCTCAGCTGCCCTTTCTATCTGATACTTTTC
>WFWI01000124.1 GCA_015491205.1 Candidatus Microgenomates bacterium
ACGTCGGCATCGGGACGACGAATCCAGCTAGAAAATTAGTAGTATCTAGAGACGGTAGTGTAACTCAGCCTGCAGACTTAGATCCAAATTTAGCTATGGTTCTTACTAGCGGAGGATTTACGGGGTTAGGTATTATGGCCTCCTCCACTACTGCTAGTTTTATTCATTTTGGGGACACTACTACAACAAAAGCCGGAGCAATAGATTATTTCCATAGTGATGATTCAATGAGATTTTTTACAGCCGGAGGTGAGAGGGTTAGAATCACAAGCACCGGCAACGTCGGCATCGGGACGACGAGTCCACTAAGCAAGCTGGATGTCGTAGGGTCTTTATCTGGAATCAGAGTCTTTACCGGCAACAGCGCTGACAGAGCGTTAGTGCTACGCGACACTCGTGCAGGTACCAACTGGAATTACATAGAGTGGCAATTTAGTGATGGCACCAGAGATTGGGTGTTAGGGAGACATGCAGGCAGCGGTTACTTCACTCTCTGGAGGAGCGGTGTTAATGAGGTATTAACAGTAGATAACTCCGGCAACGTCGGTATTGGAACAACTAGTCCGAGCTTTAGGCTTGAAATAAGTGGTGAGCAACATCCTAGAATAAGGCTTAGATCCACTAATACGGGTCTTTCTAACGAAGTCGCTGTGCTTTTTGAAAATTCTGATGGTACAGAACAATTCGAGATAGGCCTAGACAATGATGGACTAAATGCTCTTCATATTGGAAATAGATATTTTGGCTCAAAGTATATGACAATCTTAAACACCGGCAACGTCGGCATCGGGACGACGAGTCCGGAAGAAAGATTACATATATTGGGAGCAAGTCCAGTAGGAGCATTTGACGGACAATTAGCTATAGAGGCTTCAGAAACTACGGGGGCAGCAGATACAGGAGCAGGAATTAGATTTATAGGTCATGATGGGAGCGTACGAAGGGATTGGGCTTATATTAGAGGCCTAAAAGAAAATAGTGTAGTAGGAGATACTGCTTCTTATCTGGCGTTTGCTACAAGGCCTTCTGGTGGTAATCCTACCGAAAGGGTTCGAATCACATCAACAGGTTCAGTCGGCATCGGGACGGTGAGCCCGCTAGATAAGCTTGATGTAAGAGGAAATAGGACTTTAGTTCATATCTCAGGAAATACTTATAATGTAGACGGTTATGGCAAGTATGTTTCGATAGGAGAAATAGCAAGGGGAGGGATATATCCAACATATATTCCAAGTGGAAGTGTGGGATTAGAAGCTACTTGGAGTTCTGATGGAATCTTTGTGGGCATGGTAGATAGAGGAGGAGGCAATGCAAAAGATGCTGTAATAGGTTGGGGCGATGATAGTAATGATAGACTACAATTTAGATTTAACAATAACCCACTCATAACCATCCTGCCTTCCGGCAACGTCGGCATCGGGACGACTAGTCCAGGAGAAAAGTTGGAGATAGTAGGAAAATTAAAACTCTCCGACAACGCACCCAATATTTACTATGCTAACTCTAATTTCGGCACCTGGAGAGACAGCAGAATAAATCTAACTTCAGCCTTGGCAGGTAGAATTGTAAACTATAACACTGATTTCTTGGGTGGTTCAACTACTCAATACTATGTATACGACAACAGCGCCTCAGGAGATGTAACCATCTCAGCTGTTGCTGATAGTACTGCTCCTAATTCCTCAGGTTATGTAATGCGAGTACAATACGACCCAAATGGCGGAACAGGATCTCCTTCTCCTGGTTTTGGAGGATTTTACTTGGCTATAACCAAATGCTCATCTAACGTCAACTCCGACTGTTATAAAGAAGGAAACCGCTATATCTGGAGAATTTGGGCTAAGATTCCTGCTGGTAGATATATAAACTTTGCCTCAAATGCCTATGGGACTGGAGGTAACTTCCGCTGGATCACATCCAATGCAGGAACAGGACAATGGCGTGAGTATGTAGGAATTCAAACAATAGGCTCCGGCGGAACTTTCTCTTCTACCGGATTCTTCTATATAACAGGAGGTGCAGATACTCTATTTACCTGGGATGTTGCCCAGGTTTTAATGATAGGAATTGACGAACCCCCAGCATACACAAGAGCTCCTTACTTAAATATTGGATACAACCCTTCAATAGAACCCACAAACAGCTGGGGAATGCTAGCTGTCTCCGGAAACATGAATATACTAGGCTATATCTACGACTCCGGCTCCGATCTTCAGCTTAACGACAACGTCAATATCACCGGCACGCTCTATGATTCTAACTCTAATCTGACAATTGCCGACACAGTTGTGCCTTCTGCTACAAACGCCTATGACCTTGGCTCCTCTACTTTGCAGTGGAGAAACGTCTACGCCCAAACCATCTATCAAAACGGCCAGCAGGTTATTTCCTCAATTGTAGCTGGAAATGGGTTAGTTTCAAGCCAAACAGGAGGACAAGTAACGCTCAATGTTGGTGCAGGAACTTGTATTTCAGTAGGAGCTGATACTGTAGGTGTTGCAGGAAACTGTCTTGATTTTGCCCAACTTCAAAACACCCTTGACCTTGATGCTAACCTAGTGTGGAACACTGGAAATTATACGATAAATATAGATTCAGGAACCCTTTTTGTTGATGGAGCAAACAACAGAATCGGCATTGGCACCACTGCTCCCTCAGGCAAGCTTTCAATCACAGGGCCAACAACAAACAGTGGCACTGATGCAAACACAGAGCTTGTAATCTTCGGGCCTGATCCTCAAATAAAATTCAGAGACACAACTACAGGACAAGATAGCTGGTGGATACATGTCAATGATGCTGGACTCTACTTTTTGAAAAATACAGGAGACAACAGCACTGCCAGTGGCTGGGACAGCACAAGGCCACTGTTTTTGTCTGACACAGGAAGGGTGGGCATCGGCACAACAAGCCCATCCTACTTGCTCCAAGTCCAAGGAGACATTTATGCCAACGGCGGTTGGGTGAGAGTATCAGGCGCAAGAGGACTTTATTTCCAGTCCTACGGCGGTGGTTGGTATATGACCGACACCACCTGGATAAGGGCTTATAACAATAAACCCGTGTATTCTGCCGGAGAAATAAGATCGGGCAGTAACATGAGGGCTCCAATATTTTATGATTTGAATAATGGCGGATATTACGTAGACCCTGCCTCCACTAGCTATCTGTACAGAGTAGGGATAGCAAATGAAATATTCTCCAACGCCGATATAAGAATAGATTTAGACGAGAATAACGATGGTACAAATTACTTTAGAATTTACAATGGTGGAGATGCCCAGGTATTTTATGTCAGCGAAGGAGGAGTAGTATATGCAAGTGGAGACGGAACTTTCTACAATGTTAAATTAAGAGGCCAAGTATTATATTCTGATACAAACATATATCTCGATTTAGACAACAACAATGACGGAACCAACTATCTTTATGTCAGGGATGGAGCAAATAACATAAGACTTACTTTGGATGAAGGAGGTAATCTAGACGCAACTGGTCAAGTCAAAGGTACTATGTTTGTCGACAGAAACAATGCAAGCTACTTCCTTGACCCTGCAAGCACAACCACAAGCTTGGCTGTGGCAGGAAGTGTAGGAATCGGCACCACCTCTCCAGGAATGCTTCTTGATGTAGCAGGAAATGCAAGAGTAAGGAATGAACTCCACCTTGAAGAACCAGGAGACCCAGATCCCTACTTCCTCTACTACGCCAATGCTGGAGGAACAAATGTAGAATATGCAAGAGCCAGAATTGCAGTAGGAGATGATGGAGGCACAACCAACGACTGGTTGCAAATAGGATACTTATTCAACGGCAACTTCTATGAAAGATTCAGATTTAGAATGAATGGTTGGGCAGAAGCTGGCTTGGGCTGGGGAACATTCTCTCCTTACCTTTCCTACAACTACACCCCAGAAGGAAAAACTAAAAAAGACTTTTCCTTGGGCGACGTAGTAATCTTAGCAGAAGATGAGCGCTGGACTGTTAAAAAGTCAACTGACGAAAAAACTCCTTTACTTTATGGTGTAATCGTGCCTCCAAGAGGCTTTATATCTATCCCTAAAGAGCTGCAAGATGAAATAATGGGCCACGAAAAAACAATAGAAGAATTTGACAATCTTGTGCCTGTAGCCCATTTAGGAGAAGCCTCAACAAAAATAGTTGCGCCTCCTTCTTCTATTAAACCTTCTGACAAAATAACAGCTTCCCCAATCCTTGCCTTTGGAAAAAAGGCAATAACACAAGGAACTATCTTGGGCCGGGCGCTTGAGGGCAATCAAGACTGGAGCAAAAACCGCTGCCCTCAAGTGCCTTCCATAGACCAGATCACCTGGCCAGAAGACGATGGCTCAAACAAAAACAGGCCGTGCTTTAGGGTGCCGGTTGAGTCCTTTGACGACAAAACAAGAGAAAAACTAGAAAAGGCCGGTTTGGTGGTTGATGGAGAGGTTTATGTCGGGAAGTTGATGATCTTTGTAAGCGTTGGCTGGTGGGAGCCAGGAATAGAGGTTGTTGAGGGAGGAGACTTGAATATAGTTAAAAACGTAAAGCCAAAAGCGAAAAGCGAAAAAGGTGAATTTACATTGATAAACACAAAAACAAATGAAGCCATTGAAAAGCTTGGGGCTTTTTCAAAGATCCTGGCCGCTCAGATCCAGGCTGGCCTTGTAAAGACCAAAGAGCTTACAACAGAAAGCTTTGAAATAACCTCAGAAAACGCCAAGATCGCCGGGCAGACTTTAAGAGAGTATATAGAAAAGATTGTTAATGAAGCGCTGGATAAGAGGCTGGCTAAAAAAACAATAAGCCCAGTGGATGAGGAAAATATTAAGAATAGAGTTGACGAACTCGAAGAAAAGGTAGCAAGCCTGAGCGCTGAAATTGCCACTTCACCTGCGCAGGTAGAAAACTACCAACTACCAACTACCAGCTACCAGCTACCAGCCACAGACAGCGGCAAATTGGCTAAGCTCATCCTTGAAAAATACGACGGCACGCCAGCGGTTGTACTTGACTCAGAAGGTAATGCTTCAATCTCCGGCCAGCTTAAAGCTTATATTGCAAAAATTGAAAAATTTGAGACAAAAGTAGCCACGGTTGAAGGAAAGCTTGTAGCAAAGGAAGTGGAGGCTGAAAACATCGCCAGCCTTGCAGCTGAAGTCAAAACTCAAAAGTCAAAAGTCAAAAGCTTAGAGGAGAAGATTAAAGAAATAAAGGAAAAACTTGAGGAAGTAGCAAGTAGCAAGAAGCAAGTAGCGAGTAGCGAGGCTAATTCTACAATTGCTAAGAAAACCTCAGAGATTGATACCCTAGACCAACAACCAACTACCAACTACCAGCTACCAGCTACCAAAGACAATGAAATAAACACCACTCAAAAACTCTTGGCTGAGATCAAAAATGAACCCCTGCCTGATGTAAGCTACTACCAAAAACTCCCTGAAGATCTTAATATAATTGTTCAAAAAACCTCGGAGGTTGATAAAGAAACCTCCGAGGTTGATACCTCAGTTGTTCAAAAAACCTCCCACCTAAACCGGCGGGCTGACGCGGAGATTGACAACTCAATTGTTTCAGAAACCTCGAAGGTTAATCAAGAAACCTTCGAGGTTAATACCTTAGCTACCAACACCCTCTCCCTCTACTCCGCCTCAGTTGTAAACACCCTCTCTGTTGGCTTCCTTTCCTTTGAAAACGATCGTATACTTTCCCTTTCCTGGGAGCTAAAGCTTTCTGCCTTAGAGAAAATCTCCTTCTTTGACGGCCAGGTAGTAATTGCCAAAGATGGAACGATAACAACGCAAGGGCAAGTGATAGCAAAAGGAGGGGTAAAGACAAATGAAATAAGCCCAATTTCGGAAGGAGAGGATCTCACAATAAAGCTAAAAGCGAAAAGCGAAAAACGAAAAGCTACCAGCTACCAGCTACCAGCTACCAATGATAAAGAAACCTTCGAGGTTAATACCTCAGCTTCAAATCAAAAACTTAAAATAGAAAACCAGCTTGGAGAGGAAGTAGCTTCAATTGACGCCTCAGGCTCTGCCTACTTTAGGGAGCTTGTGCTTGACAAATACCTTGAAGCGACAAGCCCTGCAGCTATAATTGCTGCTGAAGCCAACTTTGAACAAACAGGCCAGTTTGCACCGGCGATAAAGACAAGCGGAGAAATTGCCGGAATCGGAAGGCTGCCGGCTGGCGAGAGAGAGATAATAATCTACAATGAAAAAGCCAGCCCCACCTCCCTTATCCTTGTAACCCCAACCACCCCTGGCTTTGACGGAAGCTTGACGGTCGTTGAAAAAGCTCAAGGGTTTTTCCGTGTAGTCACCTCAAAAGTGCAAGACAAGGATATTACCTTTGATTGGTTGATAATTAATTAGTAGTAAGTAGTAAGTAGCGAGTAGCTAGTAAAAGGTTATGGGCAGTTAGGAGAAAGCTACTAGCAATTACGCGTTAACACTTACAATTTAATATTGTGACCTTCAAAAAAGAATGCCGGACGTAAGGATACGCGATCGCATATCCTTACATCCACCCAAGAGATTTTGCCCTACCCCACTACGCTAGAACCCAAAGGAACGTTAAGGATATGCGATCGCGACCTCTTAACGTTCCCTTCCAAAACTTATTCTACTCTTCCTCAAACTCTTCAGAAAATTTCTCATAGATCTCGCCTATAAGCTCCTCTACCTTCCCCCGCCCCAGGTCGTCTCCTACAATATCTATTGGCACAAACGGATCTTTCTCAAGAAGAGAAAAGTACTTGTTTACAAAATCATACACAGAAGCTGAAATAGTGTTTTTCTCCAGCTTTTCCCAATCTTTATCAAGGAACCCCTCTATCTGCCTTGCCAAATCCTCATACTCCTCTCGCAAATCCTCTAAAGGAAACACTACTTCCGCCAGATCCTTGTCGCTCAACCCCCCAATATTTTTTGCCTGAAAACAATAGGTCCATCTCCACAATCCTTCTGCTTCTAAGAATTCATCTATCTCTTCAACCAAAGGATGGGGGGAGATATAAACTGACCTTTGCCACTGGCCAAAACCTAGCGAATACATCTTTTTCCTTAAAATATCCCTTCTTATCCTTATCTTCTCTGGAATATCAAACATAACCACCGTCCAATAACCCCACCACGGCTCCTCCTGAAATTTCTTTAAAGAAATAAGCTCGTTTAACAGCCCTACTCCCCTGGTCTCCAATCGTATAACTGGCTCTCCGTCTACTATCTCCTTTGAGATGGCTTTGATCTTTGCCAATTCTCTTAAACTCTTTGAAAAACTATCTATAGAATAGTTTGTATAAGCCAAAGTATAAATTGTACGAGGAGAACAAGCCTTGTAAAAATCAGCTAAAATAGAAAGAAAAAATAATAAATGCCACCTAAGCCCTCTTTTTCTCATACCTCTCCTTAACTAAACTTTTAAACTTTCATTCCAGATTCCGGACATAAAAATATGCGATCGCATATTCTTACATCCGCACCTCACCGAACTCTCGGATTTATCAGCTATATCCAGTTTCAACCAGCTTCATCCAGTTCCATACAGCTCCGTCTGGTTTCGTCAAATTCAGCCAACTCCATCCGACCCTGTCTAGCTTCCTCTAGCTATATCCAGCTCCGTCTAACTCTGTCCAGTTTAGCCAGTTTATCCAAAGCTTCCTGTAAGGTTGTAGATCGGCGTGATGACAGAAAGGACCAAAAAGCCCACGCCAAAGGCCAAGACAATAAGAATAGCAGGCTCTATAAGGCTGGTCATTGCTTTTATTGCAAGCTCTGATTCCATTTCGAAAAATTTGGCTATGCGCTTTAATGTGTCATCCAAGTGCCCGGTGTTCTCCCCTACCTTGACCATCTGGACAAGCATTGGTGGGAAAACCTCCTCGTTCTGCATCGACTCGCCCATTGAAATTCCTTTTTTGACATCCTCATACACCCTTTTGAAAGCTTCTTTAAAGACCAAGTTATCAGTAGTATCAATAATTATTCTTAACCCATCCAATATCGAAACTCCTGCGGAAGTTAAAATAGCTAAAGTCCGCGTTGATTCCACCAGTACGCTTTTGGCTATCACGTTTCCAATAACAGGAAGCCTTAACAAAAACTCATCAAAGGCTCTTTTCCCCCGCTCTGTTTCCAAATATTTTTTTATTGCAAAGCCTATTCCAAGAATATAAAGCAAGATAAACAACCAGTACTTTTGGCTAAATTCAGAGATTGAGATAAGAATCTGGGTGGTTATGGGCAGGTCTATGTTAAAGTCTTTGTAAATGTTTAAAAGCTTGGGCAGGACAAAGGTGATCATTATAAAAACAACTCCAATCATAGCTGTTATAACAAGGGCAGGATAGATCATGGCTCCTTTGAGCTTCCCCCTAAACTCCCTTTCTCTATCAAGGTTGTCAGCAAGCCTTAAGAGAATCTCCGAAAGCTTTCCAGAGGCCTCACCTGCTTTGACAAGCGCAATGTAAACGCTTTTGAAGTATTGTGGGTGCTTTTCCAGAGCAAAGGATAAGCTTTTTCCAGCTCGGATCTCTTTGTCAATGTCCTCATAAAGTTTAAGAAGTGACTCCTTGTAAGTCTGCTTTTTCAAAATTTCCAAGGAATCAACCAAGGAAAGCCCGGCATTAAGCATCATGGCAAGCTGACGGGTAAAATCTACAATGTCATTAAAGCTTACTTTTTGGAAGAGCTTGAAACCACCTTTTTTTACTGGCGTGATTTTTATAGGAATAAGGCCCAATTCTTTTAAATTGTTAATAAGTGCCTTTTCATTCTCTGCCTCAAACCGCTTTTTTACCCGCCGATCTTTTTGAATGGCAATGACTTCGTATAGCATAAATAAAAAGTCAAAACTCAAAAGTTAAAAGTCAAAAGCACAAGTCAAAAGTCAAAACTTTTATTTTTCATTGCTTTTTCCCTTTCATTTTTAAAATCCCTGCTGCTATCATATTGGCAATCTCATTTACTTCTTTTAAAAGATTGTTAGTCTTTTTTCGATCAACCTTTTTAGAATCTCGTAATAATCCCAACCAATATTTAGTTTCATTGGCGCTTTTTAAGGCTATTTCATGAAATTTTTTAAATTCTCGCTTAGAACTGGAAGCAGTTGCTTCAACAAGATTGGCGCCAATGCTCGTCCCAGCTCGCAAAAGCTGATCTCCAATAATCCAACAACTCCGTTCGTTTGGCAACTGATCAATAAAAGCAATTAAACTTAAACTAAACCTATAACACCGCCTTTTTAGATAATTTTTATCCTGCAACTTTGTCATTTTACTTTTGATTTTTAACTTGTACTTTTGCCCTTTGACCTTTGACTTTTGAGTTTTTAGTTTTTATTTCAAATAATTCCTTATCACTTCCTCCCTCACTGCGTTGTCAAGGGCGACCTCTTTGGTGATTTTGCCTTCTTGATAAAGCTTGACCAAGTATTTTTCAAGCAGCATAAATCCTTTGTCCTCTGATGTTTCAATAATGTTATCAAGAAAATGGATTTTGCCCTCCCTGATCGTATTTGCTACAGCGGGTGTTCCATACATTATCTCTAAAGCTGGAATTCGACCTTTAAAATCTGCTGTGGGAAGAAGCACCTGGGTGATAACTGCCCGCAAGTTTTCCGCAAGCTGAGTTCTTACCTGGTTTTGTTGGGAGGCAGGAAAGACGTCAATTATACGGTTTATCGTCTCAGGAGCAGAGGAGGTGTGAAGGGTGGAGAATACAAGGTGACCAGTTTCTGCAACTGTCAGGGCCAAGCTTATTGTCTCATAATCCCTCATCTCGCCTATCAAAACCACATCAGGATCCTCGCGCAAAGCTGCCCGCAAGGCCCTTTTCCAAGATAGAGTGTCAGAGAATACCTCCCTTTGGGTGATGATGGATCTTCCTTTGGGATAAACGTATTCTATCGGATCCTCAATGGTGATAATATGCTTTCGATCCCTCATGTTTATTGTATTGATAAGCGAGGCTAGGGTGGTTGATTTTCCTTGGCCTGTACGGCCTGTTACCAAAACCAAGCCCTGGGAATAATGGGTAAGCCGCTCCAGCTCCTCTGGCAAATTTAAATCCTTTAAAGTTTTAATTTGTTTTGGGATAAGGCGAAAGGCTGCTGCTAATGTGCCTTTTGTGATGTAATAGTTGACTCTGAACCTGTAATTGCCGTGCTCAAAGGAAAAGTCTATCTCTCTGTTGTCATGAAGCTCCTGGCGCTGCTTTGGTGTTAAAATCTCAACCAGCATGTTAAAGACCTGCTCTTTTGAAAGCTCAGGATAGTCCATGAGTTCCACCAAAATGCTGTTTTTGCGGATATAGGGCCTGTAGCCTGCCACAATGTGCAGGTCAGAGGCACCCTCGCGAATTGCTATGTTTAATAATTGCCTTAGATCCATACCTTTAATATCCTAAATCTTAAATCCAAAATCCTAAAACCGACCCTATTCAAAAATCTTAAAACCAAAATCTTAAATCCTAAAACTGATCTTAAAACTTAAAACTTTTAATTTTTTCAATATTTTTTGATCGTTTTCCTTTTAGGGTTAAGATGCTTGCTCCAATCATTTTTGATATTTCTTGAATTTCATCTAAAAGAGCTTGGGCTAATTTTTTATCTCCTTTCTCAGAGTCTCTGATAAGAGCTAACCAAAACTTTGTTTCGTTAGCACTTTTTAAAGCAATAGAATAAAAGTTAAGAAAATCTTTTTTTGTTAAAGCTCCTGTGGCTTCAACTAAATTAGCTCCGACTGAGGTTGCTGAACGCAAAAGCTGATCCCCCAGCGACCAATAAGCTTTTTTGTTTGGCAAACTATCAATAAGCTCCATAACCTTAAGGGCAAATTTATAAGCCCTATGTTTAACATTTGCGCTTTTTAGTTTCTTTTCAGTTTTAGGCTTTAACATAAGAGAATCTTAAAACCTAAATCCAAAATCCTAAAACTGATCTTAAATGTTAAAACTGGCCGAACTTGACAGAGCTGGTTAAAACTGGAAATTTTTTGAATTTGTGAAATAGTTTTAAGATTTAACATAAGTTTTAAGATTTAGGATTTAACATTTAAGATTCTAACTTTCCGATACTCTCAACACTTCTTCAATAGTTGTTATTCCATCCAAGGCTTTAAGATAGCCGTCCTGTACCATTGTAATAAGGCCTTGCTGCTTGGCTTTTTTCAAGATTTCCTCAGCTGTGGCATGGGCCAGAATCAGCTTGTTAATCTCAGGCGTAACCTTTAAGATCTCAAAGATTCCAATTCTCCCTAAGTATCCGGTATTGTTGCATTCTGGACAACCTCTTCCTCTTGCAAGTCTTAAAGGCTCCTTTTCATACCTTTTGGGGAAAAGGTCTCCCAATACTTCCTTTATGTTCTCCACAACTTCCTTTGGTGGCTCATAATACTCTTTACAGTGCTCATGAACCCGCCTTACAATTCTTTGAGCAATAGAAGCCTCCAAGACAGAGGCTATCAAAAAAGGCTCAGCTCCAAGATCCAAAAGACGAGGGATGGCTGTGGCAGAATCATTGGTATGAAGAGTTGAGAAGACTAAATGCCCAGTCAAGGCTGCTTGAATTGCAAGAGCTGTTGTTTCCTTGTCTCGAATCTCTCCCACAAGTATAATATCAGGATCCTGTCGCAAAAAAGATCTTAAACCATTGGCAAATGTTAAACCTGCCTGAGGGTTAACTTGTACCTGGGTTATGCCCGGAAGCTGGTACTCCACTGGATCCTCAAGGGTAACGATGTTAACCGAGGGCTTGTTTAGCCGGTTTAAGATCGAATAAAGCGTCGTTGTCTTTCCCGAGCCTGTCGGCCCTGTAACCAGGATGATACCATAGGGCTTTTGGATAACTTCCTCCAAAGTCTTAAGCTGCGGCCCCCTCCAGCCAAGCTCAGGTAAATCAGGAATTCCGCCCGTTTTTTTAAGAAGCCTCATAACAACCTTTTCTCCATGAACTGATGGTAAAGTTGAAACACGAAGGTCAACTTCCTCCGACCCAACGCGAAAAGAAAATCTACCATCCTGAGGAAGTCTTTTTTCATCTATCTTCATCCCAGATAAGATCTTTATTCTGGAAACTAAAGAATCATGGATTGACTTGGGAAGAATAAGCTTTTCATGAAGCACTCCGTCTATCCTGTAGCGGACGCGCGTTCTATCCTCCATGGGCTCAATGTGAATATCAGAGGCCCTAGACTTGACTGCAAACTCAAGTATTGTGTTTACAATCTTAGCTATTGGTGCATCATGAACAACAGTATCAACCTCCTGTCTTTTTATCCTTCCTTCAGGGGCCACTTCTTTCAAAGCTGCCATCACCTCAGGAGAAAGCCGCTGGCTGTAGGCGAGATCTAATTTTAGAGGAATTTTTTTTGAGTCTGCCAAGGCCAATCTTATTTTCTTTCCTGTTTTCCGCTCCAAAAAACTTTTCAGCTCTAAATTAAGAGGCTCTCCTGTGGCAACAATTATCTCGTTTTTCTCAGGCAAATATCTTATAGGAAGAATGTTGTATTTGCGCGCTATTGCCTCGGGAATAAAGCTTAAAGCCTGAGGGTCACTAGCAGTCTTTTCTACTTCAACAAATTCCACTCCTAAAGCTTTGGCAGCTGCCTCAAGAAGCTTTTCTCTGGGAATATCTGTTGAGCTTACAAGATAATTGAAAAAGTCTTCATTCTTTTTTAATGCTTCAAGCTCTAACTTTTCTACTTGCTGCTGAGGAAGAACTTTAAGCTCAACCAAGGCCTTTTTAAAATCATACAATGGCACCTTCATAATTTTTATCTTAACCTAAAATTTTTCCCTTGACAACTTAAAAATTTTTAATTATTATTCTTAAACCTCTATGTTGCAAGCTACACCAGTTGAAAAAAAGATCCTTGACCTTACCATTCTTAAAAAAGTAGTACTTTATCTTTATCTTTTCCTTTTTCCTCTTCTCTTTCTTCCCTTAACACAAGAGTTTTTCTTTACGACCAAGTTTTACCTAACATGGCTTGTGGCCACCCTTTTACTTCTTTTTTCAACTGTAGAGTTTTTGGTAGAAAAAAAAATAAGGCTTTCTACCTCAACCTTTGAAACCCTTTTAACACTTGTTATCCTGTCCTCTTTGTTGTCTACCCTTATAGTCTCGCCAAACAAGGTGCAGGCTGCTTTGTCTTTTAATTTTGGACCTGTTGTTCTTGCTTCCTTTGCTGTAATCTTTTATTATCTTTTTTCTTTAAGGGTCAACCCATGGCCCTATCTGACCTTATCGGCAGGAGTACTCTCCCTTTTGGCAATAATATTCTTTTTTAATCCTCTAGCCAAGGCTTCCCTTCCACAAGACCTTCAATTTGCCTTAACCACTCCCTACTTCACACCAGCAGGAGCCTACCTTGATCTTTTATTATTTTTAGGATTTGTTGGTGCTGGCACTGCCATCCAACTTCTGCAAGAGAAAGAAAAAAAATCTTTAAAACTCGGCCTTTTCTTTATAATAGCAGTAGGATTTTTCCTTTCTGTTTACAACGTAATAAAACCCCAAGTTGTAAACGGCCAAGCCTTCAGAATTCTTCTTCCTCCTTTTAGGCTTTCCTGGTATGCTGCAGTTGAGATTTTAAAATCGCCCTTGAATGCTATCTTTGGTGCAGGTATCGACAACTATAGCTTTCTCTTTACAAGGGTAAAAGACGTCGCTTACAACCAGTCTGATCTTTGGCAGATCAGTTTCTTTAATTTTGGCAGAAACGTATTTTTGCACGTCTTAACTGTAGCAGGACTTGTGGGGTTAACAAGCCTTGTGCTATTTTTCCTAAAGCTTGCAAAAGAAGTGCGTACAGAGAAAACAAAGCTTTATCTTGTAGGCCTACTTGTTGCACTTTTTATTATCTCTCCACCTTCCCTCTTTGTCTGGTTTTTATTTTTTACAACTAGTGCATGGCTTGTAAAATCAAGAAAATTTGTACAGTTTGATGCAAGTCAGTTTGCTCCTGCTTTTATAGGAACTCTTATTCTTTCCCTTGCTATTGTCTCAGCCTCAAGCTATTTTCTAGCGCGCACTTATGCAGCAGAAGTATACTTTAAAAAAGCCCTAGATGGACTTGCTCAAAACAATGCTACAATTGTATACGAAGGACATCGCCAAGCTATCCAGCTTAATCCTTATATCGAAAGGTTTAGAATAAGCTTTTCCCAAGTAAACCTACTCTTGGCCAACAACCTTACCCAACAAATTTTAGATGAACAGAAAAAGGAGAAACCTGATCAAGAAAGAATAAACAACCTAAGACAAAACATCACCCAGGCAGTTCAAGCAGCTATAAACGAAGCTAAAGCAGCTGTGGCCCTAAACTCCCAAAAAGCTTCCAACTGGGCAAACCTTGCCGCGGTCTACCAGAACATTCTTAACCTAGCTCAAAATGCTGATGTCTGGACAATCTCTTCTTATCAAAGGGCCATACTTCTGGATCCTCAAAACCCGATTTATCGATTAAACTTGGGAGGAGTATACTTTTCCCTAAACCAGTTTGATCAAGCATTAAGACTTTTTGAACAAGCTGTGGCTTTAAAACCAGATTGGGCTAATGCCTACTACAACCTTGCCTGGGCGGCTTACAACACTCAAGACTATCAAAGAGCTGTGCTGGAAATGCAAAATGTACTCAACCTTTTGGATCCAAAACAAGCAAAAGCTGACTACGAAAGAGCCCAGAAAGACCTTGAAGAATTTAAGAAAAAGCTTGAGGAAACAGGCCAAGCAACAGGTTCTGCTACTACCCCAACACCCACCCCAACCCCCAGCCAGTTAAGTTTACCAACGCCAGCTCCAACTATTGAGGAAAAAATTCAACTTCCCAAAGAAGCCTCCCCTGAAGCAAGATAGGCTTAATTTATTAAACCTCTTCAAAAGAAATCTGTAGCGCTAAATAGCCTAACAACCAGGGGTGCAGTTTGCCTGACAGGTAGTTAATGAGCCAACTATCCAACAATAATTTGGATCTTGATCTAAAAGTGGGCAAGGAGTAGGCTCAAGACATTCTGGGTTGTTTACATCAGTGCAGCATTGAATGCAGGCTCCATCGCTGCTCCTACAAGCATATTGAATAATTGCACTTACCAAAGGCGTCAAAACAGTATTAGGGCTTGTGACTCCATAATTGTACGATTTGCCAACAGAAATGGAGTATCCTTCTGGCGCACATCCTATACTACAGCCAACTTCTGAAATGTCCTCATCCTTCTCATTTGAAAGCCGAGTATAAACCCTGTATAGGCTTGGACAAGTAGGATTATCTACTTCATAAAGATAGGACTTTGTTGGGTGCTGAGGATCGCAAGGAAGACGGGAAAGATAAGACTCAAAGTTGGAAAAATTTGAAGGCGCTGGTTCATTGCCGCAAATATTGCAAACATAATTACCTGAAGAAAGCTGCTGGGGAGTATTATAGCAAACTTCTTCAGGTCTTGGATAACAATTATTATCATTGTAATACTCCTCAAAAACTATCTGCAAAGTATTAAGCTCCTTTTTTCTCTTGCCATCCCAACTTTTTTCTATCTGAAACTTTGGGTTAAAAAAAACCAATAAAGCCAGAGCTAAAAGGACAATCAAAGTAATAACAATGAGCACCTCAAGAAGAGTAAAACCCCTTTTCCATTTCGAACCTGCGGGGTTCGGAATGAATTGCCACAGCGGCCCGCTCCGAACCTGCGGGGTTAGGAATGGAAACTTCATAATTCCAGCAACAACTTCCTCAACTCCTTAAGCCTCTTTTGATAATCTTTTCTCTCCTCAACAAATGTCTTATATCGTTGGGGATCAGTAACCTCTATCTCCCTTAAATATTCCTTCAACACCATCTCGTTATTTATATAGTCCCTATAGGAAGACCATTCCCAATCCTCTGGTCTTTTTACTAGCCCGTCAGAGGTAGGATTGAGATGAAGATATCTGGTAAGGTGCAACAGCTGCTCATTTGTTTCCACATGAACTGCCTTAAATCTACTCTGCCACAAAGGTCCTTTTCTCTTGGTTTTTGTGTTAAAATAACGAGTAAAGCTATTTTCTATCTTCCCAATAAAATAAGGCACAGAATTTTCAACTAGTACTTTTATAACCAAGTGGTAGTGGTCGGGCATAATACAATAGGCAATAAATTTAACCAAAGCTCCTTCTTTTGGAATCAGAATACTCTTGTACACGGGGCTTTTTTTGCTTTTTATAAACTCAGAGAAACTTTGTGGGGTTTCCTTGGTATTGTAGTAATCAAGCAAAGTATAAAAGCGCTTGGCGTTAACTTTCTCTTCAAAAATCCTTTCTCCTAATATACTTTTGTTAAAGACGTGATAAATTTCACCTTGGGGAAAATATCTCCGTGGCGTAGCCATATATTAGTTAGCTTTACAAATTTTCAACGAAATTTCAAGCTTAATTTCCATTTCGAACCTGCGGGGTTCGGAGAAGGCTTATAGAACAATCCGTTTCTAACCTGCGGGGTTCGATTTGGAAAATTATTTCAAAAATTTTAGTGGGTTTAAAAGTCTTCTTCCCTGCCTGATCTCAAAATGAACATGAGTCCCAGTTGATCGACCAGTAGATCCCATCTTACCAATAGGCTGGCCCTTTTCAACTCTTTGACCTACAGTAACATAAAGTTTTGCCATATGAGCATAGAGCGTCCGATAACCATTCCCATGATCAATTACAACATGACATCCATATCCATATCTTAAACAAGTCGATATTACCACAACTCCCCTATCTGAGGCTACTATATCAGGAGCTGATCTGTTTGCTATATCCAAAGCCATGTGGTACCAAATAGGATATTGAGTTATCCTACCTGAAGCAGGCCAAATAAAACCTCCTGAGCCTTGAACTCCTGCCTGTACTTTGAAAACCTGGCGCCTTCGACCTGCAAAGACAGGCTTTTTCTCTTCAATTACTCCATCTGGAACATAGAGAATCTGCCCTGGGCGAAGAGCAAAAGTTTCAGGATCAGCAAATTCGTTAAATATAAAGTTAACTATCTTTTGGGGATCAACTTTATACTTTTTTGCAATAGAGTAGATTGTCTCACCTGGCTTTACCTTGTGGACAACTCCTGATACAGGAGGTATTTTGAGCACTTGCCCTTCCCTTATTCTTTCTGATTTTAAATTGTTAGCCCATTTTATTGTCTCAACTGTTATTCCAAATTTTTTTGCAATTTTCGCCAAAGTATCTCCTTTTTTAGCCTTGTATTCAATTATTTTGTCACGTGGCTTTATAGAAAATTCTGTTTGTAAAGAATATTGCCAGGGGTTGTAATCAACTGCTATTATTCCTGCCGCTTTGGTCCTTTCCTTTCTTACAAAAGGATTGTTTTCAGCCACAATCGGAGCCAAAGAGTAAAAGATGATAGAAAAAGTAAAAAAAACAGTGTTTAAAAAAGAAATAGAATATTTCCCTCTTCGTACAACCAAAAGGGCTACTACTACGTCCTTGGCTCCCTCCAAAAATTCTCCAGTGGCTTTCAGCCTGGAGTTAATATAAGAGGCCAAAAACGTAAAGAATTCACGCAAATGGATTATCATAAAATAGATTTAAATTATACCAAATTTTCCGCCAGTCTTCTCACTCCAAGCAAATAGGCAGCCTCTTTTAACGAGACCCTACCTTCTATTGCCAATTCCCAAGCTTCTTTAGCAGCCTTCTTCATAACATCAGCAAGTTTTGTTAACACTTCTTCTTTCCCCCATCTCCATCCTTGCCTTCCCTGAATCCACTCAAAGTAAGAGACAACTACCCCTCCAGCATTGGCAAGTATTCCAGGTATTATCAAGACCCCTTTTTTTGTAAGATAATCATGCGCTTGTTTTGTCACTGGACCATTTGCCATTTCAATAATAACCTTTGCCTTTATTCTCTTCATATTGCTCTCATTTATAACTCCCTCCAAAGCAGCAGGGACTAAAATATCAACCGGAAGCTCCAAAAGCTCCTCACCTGAAATAGTTTTCCCAAAGCGAACATCGCAAACTGAGCCTTTGCAATAACATCCTGCAACCGTACCTTTTTCATTTTTACACTTCAAAGTAGCCTCAGGATCAAGCCCGTCTTCGACATATACTGCGCCTTTGCTGTCAGAAACACCCACTACTTTAAATCCGCGCTCTGCTGCAAATTTTGCAAAATGATACCCCACATTCCCAAATCCCTGAATGGCTATCGTCGGAGAACCATCAAGTTTTAGGATTTGGGATTTAAGATTTAAGATTTTTTCTAAAACTACCACTCCTCCATATCCTGTCGCCTCAACCCTCCCTTTCGATCCTCCTTTGCAAACAGGCTTTCCAGTAAAGGCTGAGGGCTCCTTTACCCCCTTTATCTTCTCGTACTCCTCGTGCATCCAGCCCATTATCTTAGGATTGGTATTTACATCAGGCGCAGGAATGTCTTTGTCCTGGCCAATAAAAGGCGCTATTTTTGCAGAATAAGCTCGAGACAAAAGCTCAAGCTCCCTTTCTGAAAGCTCCTTTGGATTAACTCTCACTCCACCTTTTCCTCCCCCAAAAGGAATATTAACGACCGCGCATTTTATTGTCATTAAGGCTGAAAGGGCTTTAACCTCATCCTCATTCACTTCTGGATGAAAACGAATTCCACCTTTATACGGACCTCTTAAAGAATTATGCTGGCTCCTCCAGGCTTTAAAAACTTGCAAGCTCCCATCGTCTTTTTTCAAGGGTATCGTAAACTCATAAACCATCTCAGGCTCTATAAGCCTTTCAATTATGCCCTGAGACAGCCCTAATTTTTCTCCAGTTTGTTTTATAAACTTTTTCGTCTCCTCCCACATAGACATAATTGTTAAACTTATAATAACTCAAAACGCAAAACTCAAAGCTCAAAACCACAGCGCAAAGCTAAAAACTATGAAAATTTTCAATTCTCAATTTTCAATTCTCCAACCAGTTTAGCCAATTCACCCAGCTTCGTCCAGCTTTGTCTAGCTTTGTCTAGCTTTGTCCAACTCTGTCCAGTTCCATCCAGCTCCGTCCAGCTTTCAACTTTTAACTGTCTCAAGCCATCTTTCAGCCTCAAGCGCCGCTGCCACTCCTGCCCCAACAGCTGTCGCAGCCTGCCTGTAAACAAAATCCACACAATCCCCCGCAGCAAAAACCCCAGGAACAGAAGCTGCGCTTCTGTAATTCACAAGCTCCAATGACCAATTTTCAAACAATTTAACAAACTTATTATCCTGTTTGGAATTTGGAATTTGCCCCGCACCAGAGCCTTCGGCTCGGTGCGGGGCACCCCGAACCGTGCTCTGCTCTGGTTCGGGGTGGAATTTGGAATTTGTTTGGTCATTGGTCATTGGTGATTGGAATTTTATAAACTTTGCATATTCCTCCATCACCCTCCCACTTGTTATAACATACCCTTTCTCATCAAGCTCAATCTGTCCCTTAAAAATTTCCGTATCCGGCCTGTGGCCGATAGCAATAAAAAGACCATCCAAAGGTAAATTTCGAATTTCGAATTTCGAATTTCGAATTTTTTTTCGGATTTCGGATTTCGGGTTTCGGATTTCCAATTTTACTCCTTCCACCCTCTCCTTACCCAAAACCTCTCTTACCTGCGCGTTCCAGATAATTTCAATTTTTGGATTGTTGAAAACTCGCTCCTGCATGATTTTGGAGGCACGGAAAGTATCACGTCTGTGAATGATATATACTTTTTTGGCAAATTTTGTCAAAGTTAAAGCCTCCTCCATCGCAGTATCCCCTCCTCCAACCACTGCAACTACCTTGTCTTTAAAGAAAAACCCATCGCAGGTTGCGCAAGCTGAAACGCCCTTTCCAATAAGCCTCTGCTCCGAAGGAAGCC
>WFWI01000125.1 GCA_015491205.1 Candidatus Microgenomates bacterium
GTATAAAGATTCTTTTTATAAATTAAAAAAAATATATAAGCAGGATGCATCCTCTCAAATTGTTTCAGAAATTTTTAAGGCGGTTTAATCGTTATTTAAGGATTCTTTCTTTTTTAGGATTTTTTTTGTTTTTTTTGCTTCAAATCGTGAGACTTTTCTCAATTGAGAAAATTGAGGTAAAAGGAAGTGCCGATCGTGAGATAATAGGATTAAAGGAGGCTTATGGGCAAAATATTTTTGTTTTTGATACGGATAAGTTTAAGAATAGGATTAAGCTCTTGAATTCGTATATTAAAAGAGTTGAGGTTTATAAAGAGTATCCTGATAGGTTGAGGGTTGAAGTTTCTTATCGCAGGCCTCTGGGGTATTTAAAGGTTAATAAAGGATATTATCTTTTAGATGAAGAAGGAAGGATATTGGAAAGGTTGAGGAAACAAGAGGTGGAGTTACCTATTATAAATTTCTATCAACGATTTAACTTTGATGACTTTTTGCCTGGAGAGTTCTTAGAATATACAGAGCTTTCTTATAGTTTAAAGATTTTAGAATTGTTGGATGGGTTAGGGTTGAGAGCAAATGGGGTTGATATTTTACGGGGAGATATGATACGATTTAATTTAAAAGAGAATGACTTTAGAGTAAACGTAATTTATGCTACTGTAGAGAAAGAAATAGATAAGCAGATGTGGGAATTGAAGGAGATTTTCAGGTACATTAAAATATCTGGTAAGAAGGCGAGCGAAGTAGACTTGAGATTTAAAAGGCCAATTTTGAGAAGATGATATGGCAGATAAATTAATTTGTAGCATTGATATTGGCAGTAGTAAGATTACTGCTTTGGTTGCTTCCTTTGATGAAAAAAAGGAAGGTGTGAGAGTTATTGGGTATGACAAGGTTGAGTCTTCAGGAGTAAAAAAAGGTTTAGTAGTTGATATAGATAAAGCTGCAGGAAGTTTAGAGGAGTGTATCATAAAAGCTGAGAGGATGTCGGGTAGGAAGATTGATAAGGCTTATGTTACAGTAGGAGGTCCCCATATTTCTTCTTTAAACTCTCATGGCGTTGTAGCTGTCTCAGATCCAGAAGGTGAGATTACGGAGGAAGATGTATTGCGTGTAATTGAAGCTGCAAAGGCAATATCCCTATCAGGAAGTAGAGAGATGATTGAAATTTTGCCTAGGGAGTATATAGTTAATGGCCAGCCTGGTATAACCAACCCTGTTGGTATGAGTGGAGTAAGATTGGAGGTGGAAACGCATATTATTACTGCCTCATCAACTAGCCTTAAAAACATTGAAAGAGTTTTATCTCAAGTGGGAATTGAGAATTTGGGTTTTGTTTACTCTGGCCTTGCATCCGCTGAGGCAGTCTTAACTGAAACAGAAAAAGAATTAGGGGTTTTGGTGGTTGATATAGGAGGTGGGAAAACAGATCTTTGTATGTTTGTAGAAGGAGCTGTAGCTTATTCAGCTTCTTTACCAATAGGAGCAAAAAATATCACCAATGATATAGCAGTGGGATTGCGGATTTCCCTTGCGTCAGCTGAGAAATTAAAGCTCTACTTGAGCCAGAAGTATAAGAATAAGCTAGTTTTTTCTTCAAAAGGAAACGAGAAAAAGCGAAATATTAAGGATGAGGTAATAGATTCAGTAAAGCTTGGTATACCAGAAAGGATAGAGGGAGTGAAGGTCAGGCATGTGATGGGAGAGATTATCTTGCCAAGGTATGAGGAGGTATTTTCTCTAATTGGAGAAGAGATAGAGAAAAGCGGGTTTGCCGAAAGAATTCCTTCGGGCTTGGTTCTTACAGGCGGAGGCGCTTTAAGTCCAGCAATTGAAGAAGTTGGCAGAAGGGTTTTAGGCTTGCCAATTAGGATTGGAGAGCCAAAAGGAGTAAGTGGGCTTATTGAAGAAGTTTCAACTCCTGAATTTGCCTCTGCAATTGGATTGATTTTATATGTAAAAGAGAATATAATGAAGGAAAGCTTGGAGGCAAAAAATTTTGATAGAATTTTAAGGAACTTATCATTTGGTAGTTATTTAAGGAAGTTTAGAGAGTTTATAAAACAGTACATTCCATAAAATGTTAATAAAACCTAAAGCAGGACAGCCAGCAAAGATATATGTTATTGGAGTAGGAGGAGGAGGAGGAAATGCAGTTTCTTCGATGATAGAGGAAGGAGGAATAACCGGTGTTGACTTTATAGCTATAAATACAGATGCCCAAGCTTTATTGTCTAATAAAGCGAATATTAAAGTCCAGATAGGTGAGAACTTAACTAAAGGTTTAGGCTCTGGTGGAGATCCAGAGGTTGGAAAAAAAGCAGCTGAAGAGTCAGTTGAAAAAATAAAAGAAGAAATCCAAGGAGCTGATATGGTTTTTATTACTTGTGGAATGGGAGGTGGTACAGGTACAGGAGCCTCACCTATAATTGCCCGCCTTGCTAAAGAGATGGGAATTTTAACTGTGGCAGTCGTTACTAAGCCTTTTGAATTTGAGGGAAGGCGAAGGATGGCGGTGGCTGAGGAAGGAATAGAAAGTTTAAAGGAGGTGGTGGATACTTTGATTGTTGTTCCAAACCAAAGAGTTTTGCAAATAGTAGAGAAAAACACGTCCATCTTAGATGCTTTTAGAAAAATAGATAGTGTGCTTCATCAGGGAGTAAAAGGCATAGCTGAGTTAGTAACTATTCCTGGTCTTATTAATGTTGATTTTGCAGATGTTAGGTCCATTATGCAAGATGCAGGTACAGCACTTATGGGCATGGGTACGGGTTCAGGTGAAAAGAGAGCTGTCTCAGCAGTAAAAGAAGCAATATCTTCACCTCTTATTGATGTATCGATTGAAGGCGCAAAAGGCGTGCTCTTTAACATTATAGGAGGTCCTGATCTATCTATGGTGGAGGTGGATGAAGCAGCTTCAATTGTAGCAAAGACTGTAAGCCCAGAGGCAAATATTATATTTGGAGCTGTCATTGATGAAAACATGGTAGATCAGGTAAAAGTGACACTGATTGCTACTAGATTTGAAACTTCACCTTTTAAAACCTTTAAATTTTCAAAAAGCAGTTCTACTTTAGCAGAGGATAAAGAAGAAAAGAGGGGAGAAAAAGAGCTAGAAGTTAAGCAGGGAGCAGAGGATGAAGATGAACTTATTATTGAATCTGAATTTGATGTGCCAGCTTTTTTGAGAAGGAAGAATTCTTCGTGAAATTTAGTATAATACAAAGATTATGATGAGAAAGCCTTCTTCAAAGGTTGATTTTTCTGAACTAGAAAGAAAGTGGTTGAAATATTGGTATGAGAAAGGAATAGTAGACAAATATTTAAAAAAGAACAGGAATAGTAAAAAATACTTTTCTTTCCTTGATGGACCAATAACTGCTAACAACCCAATGGGGGTTCATCATGCTTGGGGTAGGACTTATAAGGATCTTTGGCAAAAGTTTTACAACCTTTTGGGTTATGCCCAGCGTTTTCACAATGGTTTTGACTGTCAAGGACTTTGGGTTGAGGTTGAGGTTGAAAAGGAGCTTGGTATAAAAAATAAACGTGAGATTGAAAATTTAGTTCCAGGGGATAAAACTGCCTCAATTGCCAAGTTTGTTCAGCTTTGTAAGGAAAGAGTATACAAATTTGCCAAAATTCAAACTGAGCAGTCAAAAAGACTTGGGTATTTTATGGACTGGGAAAACTCTTACTTTACAATGAGCGATGAGAACAACTATATGATTTGGTACTTCTTAAAGGTTTGTTGGCAAAATGGCTGGATTTACAAAGGTCATGATGTTGTTCCTTGGTGTCCGCGTTGTCAAACAGCTATATCTCAGCACGAAATTTTGACGGAAGATTACAAGGAGATTACGCATGAGACTGTATTCTTCAAGCTTCCTGTAAAAGGTAGAGACTTTTCTTTGGTCGCCTGGACAACTACGCCTTGGACAATACCGGGTAATGTAGCTTTAGCTGTAAATCCAGAATTTGCCTATGCAGTTTACAAAAATAAAAAAACTGGTGAAAAAGTTGTAATTTTGGATTCTAAGGAAGTAAAAGAGGATGAGGAGGCAAAAAAATTTATTGATAATATTTTGGATGAAAGTTGGGAAAAAGTTAAACAGATTAAGGGAAAAGATTTGATTGGGCTTTATTATGAAGGCCCCTTTGACTTTTTGCCAAGGGTTAGGGAAGCTAAGGAGGAGAATCCGGAGAAGTTCCACATTGTTGTTGCAGCAGAAGATTTGGTTGTAGCAAATAAAGGAACAGGTATTCTTCATGTAGCAACTGGAGCTGGAGAAGAAGACTTCAAAGTTGGTAAGGAGCTTGGCCTTCCAGTAATAAACCTTATTGATGACGAGGCTAACTATCTTCCTGGCATGGGAGAGTTTTCTGGTAAAAACGCCAAGGCTCAACCAGAACTTATTGTTGATTTTCTTAGAGAATATAAGGGAGGAAGGTATCTTTTAAAGACAATGCCTTTTACCCATCGTTATCCTGTTTGCTGGCGGTGTAAAGCAGAGCTTGTTTGGAAGGTGGCAGATGAGTGGTATATAGCGATGGATAAGCCTGGAAAGGACGGCAGGACATTAAGGGAGAGGATGAAAGAGGTTGCTAAAAAGATCCGCTGGATTCCAGAGTTTGGATTGGACCGCGAGCTTGATTGGCTTTCCAACATGAAGGATTGGTTAATAAGTAAAAAGAATAGATATTGGGGGTTATCTCTTCCAATTTGGGAGTGTAAAAAGTGTGGTAATTTTGAGGTGATGGGAGGAAAGGAGGAGTTAAAAAATCGTGCTGTTGAGGGTTGGGAGAGGTTTGAAGGGCACTCTCCCCACAAGCCATACATTGATTTTGTGAAAATTGCTTGTAGTAAATGTGGTGCTAAAATGTCAAGAATTGGTGATGTAGGTAATCCTTGGCTTGATGCTGGAATAGTACCATTTTCTACTATAAAAAAGGATAACAAAGGAGAGCCTTTGTATCTTACTAATCGAAAGGAATGGAAAAAATGGTTTCCAGCAGATTTTATAACTGAATCCTTTCCCGGTCAGTTTAAAAACTGGTTTTATGCCTTAATTGCAATGTCTACAGTTTTAGAAGATACAAATCCATATAAGACTGTACTTGGGTTTGGGACTCTTCTTGGAGAGGATGGTAGACCAATGCATAAAAGCTGGGGCAATGCAATTGAGTTTAACGAAGGTGCCGAAAAAATTGGTGCTGATGTAATGCGCTGGATGTATTTAAGACATAACCCAGCTGATAACCTTTTGTTTGGCTACAAGCGAGCTGATGAGGTTAAAAGATTGTTTTACTTTAAACTTTGGAACATTTATGTGTACTTTGTTACCTATGTATTATTGGATAAAATAAAGGAAGAGGATTATAAGAAGCTTAATTGGAAGGAGTTATCTCCTCTTGACAAATGGATAGTTTTGCGTTTGAAAAAGACAGCTGAGTTTGTAAAAGAAAGGCTTGAGGATTATGATCCTCAAAAAGCTTCTTTGGCAATTGAAGAGTTGGTTGAGGATGTTTCTAATTGGTTTATTCGTTTAAGTAGAGAAAGAGTTTGGGTCAATTCAGAAAACAAAAAGGATAAAAAGAGTTTTTATAGCGCTTTTTATTATGTCTTGAAAAACTTAAGCGTAATTCTTTCTCCTTTTTTACCATTTATAACCGAGGAGATATATACAAATTTAACAGGTGAAGAATCAGTTCATTTGGCATTTTGGCCTGAGTTTAAAGAGGTAAGGTATGATGGGGATTTAGAGTCTAAGTTTTCCTTAGTAAAGGATGTAATCGAGTCAGGAAGGAGAAGACGGAAGGAGCTTGGAATAAAATTAAGACAGCCGTTAAAGGAGGCTAAGGTTTTTGCACCGGAGTTTCCTGCAGAATTTGAGGAAGTTGTTAGACGTGAACTTAATGTCAAAAAACTTATTGTTGAGAAAGGAGAAAATATAAACGTAGAGTATGATGCAGAAATAGATGATCAGTTGAAACTAGAGGGTGAGGTCAGAGAGTTTATAAGAAGAGTTCAAATTGAAAGGAAAAAATTAGGTCTACAACCTGAGGAGGAAGTTGAGGTTGTTATTCCTGAAAGATTTAGGTCTTGGCAGAATGAGATAGTCCAAAAAGTATTGGCAAGAAAATTAGATTTTAGCTCTGAAGAGAAAATTTTAGTAAAGAAGGTCTAAAATGACGCTTTTTTTTATCTCAAGTTTTATCGCTTTTTTGGGTCTTTTAAACCTTTTTGGGATAGGAGGAGAATTGGCCTTGCGGCAAGGCACTTCGCTTATTTTAGCTGTTGTAGGTTACTTCTCTGCAAGAGTTGTGAAAAAAACTTTTTTTTACCTTTTAAACTATCTTTTTTATTTTTTATTTTTGCTAAATCTTTACCTCTTGTTTTTTGGTGAAGAGATTAAAGGTGCTAAACGCTGGATTAAATTTTTTGGTTTCACCCTTCAACCTTCTGAACTGTTTTTAATAGTTTTTATCTTCTTTTTAGCTAAGGTTCTAACAGAAAGATATGCTCGGGTTTTTGATCTATGGGTTTTTATAAAGAGCTTTGGGTTTGCTTTGTTAAGTTTTTTTGTGGTTTACCTTCAGCCTGATTTAGCAACCTCTTTAGAGTTTTTGTTTGTTTACATTGTACTTTTAATTTTTAGCCCATTGGACAAAAAATATTTTTACTATCTTTTGATTGCAGGTTTTATAATTGCACCAATTTTTTGGCTTAGCTTAAAGCCATATCAAAAGGAAAGGATAACTGCTTTTTTAAAAAAAACTGCGGAAGTAGAGAAAGTGAATTATAATATGAGACAGGCAGAGATTTCCATTGGGGCAGGAGGTATTTTTGGACAAGGTTTAGGAAGAGCTAGTCAAGTGAGATTAGCATTTTTACCCGAGAAACATACTGATTTTGCTTTTGCTTCTTTTGTATCTCAAACCGGATTTCTTGGTGGGAGTTTTTTGCTTCTTTTATATATTCTTTTGCTTTACAAACTGGGAAAACAGCCTTTTCTTGAATTTGTGTTTCAAAAGAAGATTTCTTTTGCTTCACTGGTAAGAATAGGCTTGGCGGCTCATGTCTTTTACAGAGTATTTGTTAACATTGGTATGAACTTAGGTGTTTTGCCAATTGCTGGTGTGCCACTTATTCTTTTTTCCTTTGGGGGGTCTTCGTTATTAGCTTTTTATTTTGGACTAGGTGTGGTAGAAGAGGATTCTTAAACTTCTTTTAATTTTTGAGAAATTTTTGTATAATTGAAGACCTATGAGTAAAATAGCTGTTATTAAGACAGGAGGAAAACAATATTTGGTAAAAGAGGGTGATGTTTTATATGTAGAGAAGCTTCCGGTGGAAAAGGGGAAGAAGGTATCTTTTGAAACCTTGGCTATTTATGATGAAGGCTCAAAAAAAGCTGAGATAGGAAAGCCAATTTTAAAGACAAGAGTTGAAGCTGAGGTTTTAGAGCAGGTTAAAGGAGATAAGGTTAGAGTTGCGAGATTTAAGGCAAAAGTAAGATATAGAAAGGTTAAAGGTCACAGACAGTTTTTGTCAAAAGTTAGAATTACTAAAATTTAACCATGGCTCATACAAAATCTTTACGAGCAGCAAAAGGAAACAAGGATTCAATAGCTAAGCGCTTGGGAGTAAAACGTTATGAAGGCGAAAAGGTAAAGACTGGTTATGTGCTTATAAGGCAAAGGGGAACAAAATTCCACCCTGGTGAGGGTACTTTCATGGGAAAGGATTATACTATTCACGCAGCTAAAGATGGTAGAGTATTTTTTAAGATAAAACGCAGCAGGCTTTATGTTTGTGTAGTTTAACATGGACTTTTTACAAGAGCTTGTCGCCAAGTTTAATTCGTTAAAAGACCCTTTTGAAAAAAGCAGACTTGTTTGGAAAGCGCAAGAAAGAGGTATTTCTTCAAAAGACATTGCCAAGGCTTTAAAAGTTAATCCTTCTTACTTGAGCCATTTAAAGCGTTTAAGTAAACTTCCAGAAATGTTGATCGATGGATTTTATGCTGGGTCAATATCATTAAGTCACCTTTTTGTAATTTCAAGATTAAGGGAAGATGCTGAGATGATAAGACTTTATGAGAAGGTTTTAAAGAATAACCTTTCAGTTCAAGAAACAGAGGTAGAGGTAAGAAGGATGCTTCATAAGGTTCAAGATAGTGAAGGGAAATATTTTCCTAAAGCAAAAATGGAGAGAATTAAAAAGCTTTTTCAAGAACTTTTACCTGCAGGAGTAGATGTAAAGATAATTCAAACAAGGGTTAAAGTGAAGGTG
The DNA here is from genome assembly GCA_015491205.1 of Candidatus Microgenomates bacterium. GTDB lineage: Bacteria > Patescibacteriota > Microgenomatia > UBA1406 > GWC2-37-13 > S141-128. The sequence continues at coordinate 8,297 of WFWI01000125.1, forward strand.
GTTTTAGAAGGGAAAGGGAATCTTAGGGCTACAGGCAAGGTGTTAGAGAAACTTTTTAACCTATTGGATAGTATAAAATCGAAAGGCTTTGGAGATTTTCAGGCAAAGGATTCCTTATAGGGCCAGCTTTGGAAGGTGGAAAATAACGGTAAAATACTACTCCAATAATATCTTGAATTGGAACAGGTCCAAATTCTCTTGAATCAGAAGACCGAGGCCTATTATCTCCTAATACAAAAACATAACCTTCAGGTACGACTACTTCTTCTCCTTCTTTAATATAACCACCCGGCCAAACTTGTGTAGGGGGTTTTGCGTATGGTTCTTCTAAAAGTCTTCCATTTATGTAAAGAGAACCGTTTTTAATCATCACTTTATCCCCTGGGATAGCAACTATTCTTTTTATAAATTCTATTTCAGGGTTTTTTGGTGATTTCAATATAATTACATCACCTCTTTTAACTTCTCTAAATTTATAAGTTATTTTGCTAGTTAGGATGTAATCTCCATTGCTGAAGGTTGGCTCCATTGATTGTCCCTTTACTTGGTTGGGCTGGAGGATAAAGAGGTAAACTACGATAAAGATTGATCCAACAAAAGAGATGGTTTCTAAAATATCCATCACAAACTCTATGAAAGATTTGATTATTCGCATAGTTTTTCTATTTTAGTAGGCAGAGTAATTGATTGCAACTTGTAAATTTTTTTTGCGATAATTTGAAATATGGTTACAGCTGCGATTATCGCAGGAGAAGATAGTAGAAGGCTTCTGGATCTATTGTCTGAGTTGCTATCCAATTTTGAGGAGATAATAATAGTTGACAATGGTATATCCCCTCAGGTTTTGAAAACTCCTCTTGCAAGAAAGGCTAAGCTTTTTAAAAACAAGGAAAAAAGCTTTGCTGCTTTGCGCAACTTTGCTATGTTAAAGGCCAGATATGATTGGGTTTTTTTTGTAGATGCAGATGAAAAGCTTGAACCAGGCTTGGCGGAAGAGGTAAAGAAGAAGGTTAAAATGACTGACTGCGTTGCCTTTTCTATTAAAAGAAGGGAGTTTTTTCAAGGAAGGGAGGTAAGATTTGGGGAAGTTTGGAAGGCAAGGAGTAAAGGGATAATAAGGCTGGTTAGAAAAGGAGGAGGAGAGTGGAAGGGAAGAGTACATGAAGTTTTTGTGCCTAAAGGAAGAGTTGGAAGGCTGAAGAAGGCATTTTTACATTATTCTCACTCTTCAGTCTCAGATTTTTTAAAAAAGGTAAATTATTATTCAACCTTGCGGGCAAAAGAGCTATATGAAAATGGGATTAGGTTTAATTTCCTTGAACTCTTATTTTTTCCGTTTTTAAAATTCACTTATACCTACTTTTTGCTTTTAGGTTTCTTGGATGGTTTTGCTGGATTTGTTTATTCTTTTATGATGAGTTTCCATTCCTTTTTGGTTAGAGCGAAACTTTATCAGTATTGGAGGTTTGAAGAATGAAGTTTTTACTTAGTTTTGTTTTTTTACTTACGTTATTGGGAGCTTTTGGCAGAATAGAAATATCCCCAGGATACTCAGTATATTTATACGAGCCCATTTTAGGATTAATTTTTTTATTGAAAGTTAAGCAGGTTTTAAGGACCAGGGGAAATATAATAC
>WFWI01000126.1 GCA_015491205.1 Candidatus Microgenomates bacterium
TCTTAAAGTTTTTGTTATTGATAATAATTTGTTTACCACTTCTTCTTGAAAGTCTACTTCATCTACTCCAGGTTGTTTTTTTGCAAACTCAGCAATTTTGTAGAGTTCGTTCGGGTTTTTTACTTTTATTTCAAGGGATGGGGGGAGCATTTCAGCAGAAACCATTTCTGTAAGTATAGGTTCATTTTTAAACATGGATTTGTAAATCTTCAAGGCTTCCTGCTGGGATACATATTTTATAGACTTTATTTTAAAGTTTCTTCCAATTTCGTCTTTTACCTTTGATATTGTATCTTCTTGGGTGTCAGGCCTGAAATAGATTATAACCTGAGGTGATACCTCTACCTTTTTAAGTACTGCATTAAAAAACAATGTGATAAAGAGTAAGGAGACTATTGTGAAAGAAGAAAAAAACAAAACTACCAAAGTAGCTAGGCTTTGATAAGGCGTTCTTTTTATATTTTTTATTGCCTCTATCATAGTTTATATTTTCCTTTTTTTAAATCTTCAACCAACTCTCCTTTTTCAAGGCGCAACACCCGTGCTCCAAAACTGTTTACTATATCAGTATTGTGAGTAGCAAATATAATTGTTCTTTTTCCCTGTAGTTTTGAAAATATTTCCATAATTTTCCAACTGGTTGTAGGATCCAGATTACCTGTAGGCTCATCAGCTAAAATTATAGGTCTATTTCCTGCAAGTGCTCGGGCTATGGCGACTCTTTGTTGTTCTCCAGCTGAAAGTTGTAGAGGAAACATATAGCGCTTTTCCAAAAGCCCAACAAATTCTAAAACCTTCTCTACCTCTTCCATAGCTTTTTGTTTTTCGATACCTAATATTTTTAGAGAAAGAAGGATGTTTTCTTCTACATTTTTTGAAAGGATAAGTTTGAAATCTTGGAAAATTGTGCCGATTTTTTTTCTAAGTTGGTCAACTTTAGAAAATTTTTTATCCAGAACAAATTTGTCAACTTTTATGTCTCCTTCAGTTTGAATAACTCTTCTTAAAATAAGATTAATGATAGTAGACTTTCCTGCTCCAGAGGGGCCAACTAAAAAGACAAATTCATTTTTATCGATCTCAAAAGAGACGTTTTTTAAAGCAACATTTCCTAAAGGAAATTTTTTTGTGACATTAGTAAATACGATCATTTTAATACTTCCAAATATCCAACATCCATAAGCCAACCAGCTTTTTCTGCCTTATACGTTTTACCCCATACTCTTACTTTTTTTCCAACAAATTGGGAAAGATCTATTGTTGAGGATGTTAGGTAAACATATTGACTTTTTCCTCCAGGTCTTTCAAGGTGAAAGCTTCCTTCTCCATCAATTCCTCCTTCTCTGAGTATCCCCTCGGCTGAGTCAGGAAAAAGTTTTAGGTCTTTTATGCCAGCTGTTTTTTTAATTTCTTCTCGTTTGGTTGGGAGGATAGAAGTTGGCTTTCCTTCTTGTTTTTTAAAGTAAACAAAACCAGCTCCAGTAAGTGAGCCTAAAATTATACCACTTATGGCAGCTATGATAAATGATCTTTTTACAAAAGATCTGCTTTCTTGTGCAACAGTTTTTTCTTTTTCCTGATCTTTTTCGTCAAAGGAGTGAAGAATTGAGTTTTCCATGGTAAAAAGAGTATACAAAATTGAAGGAGAAAAAGTCAATGAAAATAAAATTAGACGGAGCTGGCTAAACTGGATAGCGTAAAGCGAAAAGTGCAAAGCGCAAAGCTACAGCGTAAAGCTAAAAGCCATAAAAAAATTTTCAATGATCAATTTTTAAACAATTTTCAATTATCAATTGAAAATTGGGTAATTGAAAATTCATTGAGCCTTGATCATTGAAAATTGAGAATTCCTAAAATAGTTTTGACTTTTGCGCTTTGAATTTTTATTCGTTAATTGTCTCTCGCTATTTCTTAAGATATTTAAGGTAAGCGATTATAAAGTTGTCGATTTCCCCTGATAGAACTTTTTCTGGGTTTGTTTCTTCCCAACCTGTGCGAAGGTCTTTTACCAATTTGTAGGGGTGAAGCACATAAGATCTTATCTGTCTACCCCAAGCAGCGATCTTTTCCTTTTTGAAAGAATCAAGTTTTTTTGCTTGCTCCTCTTGTTGTTTTTTCCACAGCTTGGATCTTAGCATTTCAAGGGCAATTTCTCTATTTCTGTGTTGATATCTTTCTGTTTGGCAGGTGACTACGATACCGGTTGGTTTATGAATGAGTCGCACAGCAGTTGACACCTTGTTTACGTTTTGTCCTCCGTGTCCACTCGCCCTAAAAAACTGCCACTCAAGATCTTCATCTTTTATTTCAATTTCTTTTTCCTCAAGCACAGGAAGAACTTCTACAAGGGAAAATGAAGTATGCCTTTGTTTGTCAGCATCAAAAGGAGAGATTCTAACAAGCCTATGGACTCCTGATTCACTTTTCAAATGCCCATAAACCCAATCTCCTTGTACTTTTATTGAAACACTTTTTAATCCTGCTTCCTCACCTGGTACTTTATCTATTTCTTCCCAGCGCCAACCTTTTTTGTCAAAAAAGCGCGTGTACATCCTGTGAAGCATACTGGCCCAATCCATTGCTTCTGTGCCTCCTGCACCTGCATGAATTGAAAAGATTACGTCCTTCTTGTCATAAGAGTCATCAAAAAAGGCAATCTTTTCATATTTTTTCAAAAGTTCTTGTGCTTGTTTTAAATTTTCTTCTTCAAGCCAAAGCTCAATCTGTAAAATGTCTTCAAGAATTTTTTGGATACGTGAGAGCTCTTTTAAAGTTTCTTTAGCTTTTTCAGGATTGTTCCAAAGCTGTGGACTTTGAGATTCTTTTTCTAAAGTTTTTAGTTTTTTTTCTAGGGAAGAGATATCAAGGGTTGATTTAATCTCTTCAAGTTGTTTTTTAAGAAGATCCTTTTCCATATTTACTCAAGTTGAAGATCTTGGCCAATAATTATGGTTGCATCTTGAAGGGAATCTTCTTTTTCTGTTTCTATTTGTGGAGATTCCACTAATTCTTTTAAATCTTCTAAAAGTAGATTTTTAAATTTATTATCTTTGAGTCGGATAATAGTGGTTTCATAGTCAAAGTTATCAGCATTGCCAACTACTATGTCTTTGTACCCCTGTCTCTTATACACA
>WFWI01000127.1 GCA_015491205.1 Candidatus Microgenomates bacterium
GGATAAAACAGGTCCTTATAATCCTTTTTAACTTCAACCTCCTCCCTTTTTCTTAAATCCTTCACTCCGGCCCTTGAAAGAATTGTTGGCAAAAGTAAATTTAAATTTTTTACAACAAGGTAAAAATCAAACTTCTGAGCATACTCTTCTAAAAGTTTGAGGCTCGCATTTTGTGCTTCCAAAGTAGCTGTATCAAACCACCAAAGAACAATTACAAGCTTTTTTTTAAAAGCTGTAGCTAAATTTCTTTTTAAAAACCTTACCTCATTTATTTTAAACTTTTCGCCCTCAGGATAAATCTCAAAAAGCTGAGATTCTCCAAGATGCTTATTTATATACTCTTTGGCTTGATCTTCATTATCTACAATTAGTATGGTAGGCAGCATATTAAAATTATACGATGATATAATTGAAAATATGGAAGAAACTGAAATCTTAGAAAATGACTTACAATTAAGGCCCAAGAGCTTTAAGGAATACATTGGTCAAAAGAACGCTGTTAAAACGCTAAAAATCTTTGTTGAGGCAACAAAAAAGCGAGGCAAGCCTCGCGAACATATTCTTTTTTTCGGACCAGCTGGAATTGGAAAAACCACGCTTGCCTATGTAATTGCCCGCGAGCTCTCTGGAAATATAAAAATCACCTCTGGCGCAGCATTACAAAAAACTGGGGATTTGGCAGCTATTTTAACGAATCTTAAAGACAATGATGTGTTTTTTATTGACGAGATACACCGACTGCCAAAACCAGTCGAGGAGCTTCTTTATCCTGTCTTGGAAGAGTTTAGGCTTGATATTATTATTGGAAACGGCCCATCAGCCCGCACTGTCAGACTTGATATTCCAAGAATTACAATAATAGGTGCTACTACAAAACTTGCCCTTTTGTCATCGCCCTTAAGAGATAGGTTTGGCCTTATTTTACGACTTGATTATTACACTTTAGACGAAATGGTGGAGATTATTCTTCGCAGTGCCAGGCTTTTAGGAATCTCTTTAACTTCCCAGTTGGCTTTGGAAATTGCTCGGCGCTCAAGAGGCACCCCGCGGGTAGCAAACAGAATTCTAAAAAGAATCCAGGATTATCTGCATGTGAAGGAAATAAAAAAGCTTGACTTTCAATCCCTCAACCAAATCTTTGAATTGTTAAACATTGACGAACTTGGGCTGTCAGAGCTTGATATTAAATATCTTAAAACCTTGGCCCAAAAATTCCAAAACAAGCCTGTGGGAATAGAAACCTTATCCTCCTCACTTTCAGAAGATAAAAGGACTTTGGAAGAATTTGTTGAGCCGTACCTTTTGCAAATTGGCTTTTTAAAAAAAACTCCCAGGGGAAGAGTGTTGACAGAAAAGGCAATAAAACACCTACGCAGCTTTATTCAAACTCAGCTTTTCTAGCTTTCTGACAAATACTTTAATGCAACCTTTACCCTTTCCTCTACTGGCTTTGATTTGTCAACCTTAGGTAAAATCTTCCTAATCTCAGTCATTTTAAACCCAAGGCTTTTTAAGATTTCCAATAGAAGCTGGTCCTCCTTATCCAAAAACAACTTGCTGAAAGAAACCTCCTCCTCAAAAATTTGTGAGAGTTCAACGATTAGCTTCCGAGCAGTCTTTTTGCCAACGCCTGGAATTTGGGTGAAAAATTCTACATCGCCTGCCTGGGCTTTTTTCTGAAGCTCCTTTACCTTTGAAAATGAAACAATGTTGTAGGCCAACTTATGCCCTATACCAGAAACAGCCTCTAATTTATAAAATACTTCTCTTTGTTGCTCATCTTCAAACCCATAAAAGCCAAAGAACTTTTCGGTTGAAACAAAAGCTACCAAAACTTCACAGGACTCGCCCAAACGCAATTTTCCAACCAATCGTGGCGAAATTGCAATCTCAAACGAAAGGCCAGCAGGAGTCTCAACAACAACCTTGCTGGAAGAAACTTTTTTTACTGTACCCTTTATAGAATAAATCATTTTAAATTCTCCAACTCTTTTTGTATCTCAAGAAGCCTGTTATATTTTACCACGCGCTCGCCACGCACAGGAGCCCCAAATTTAACAAAACCGCTCTGAAGCCCTACTGCCAAATCTGCTATAAAGCTTTGATTTGTCTCCGAAACTTCCTGACAGAACACATAGGTGATCTTGTTTTTCCGACAAAAATCTATGTCCTTAAAAAGGGACAAAAGATTGCCGTAGTGAAGAAGCTTTATTACAACTGCGTTTCCCAGCTTTTCCTTCACCAAGTTTTCCAGCCCTTCCTTGCCAAAAGCCTCCATATGATCAAGGCTAACATAATAGTATTCAGAAAAGTCCTGGTAAAACTGCTTCCAGTTTTTTGTATCCTTTCTTGAAAAAATATCTTCCAAATACAAAACGTTATAGTTTTTCACAAAGCCAGCTATATACTTGTAAAACTCTTCTGCTCTTTTTGCTTGAGGATTCTCCGAAAGTTTATAGCCAGAACTTGAGTAAAAATCATCCGCTCCAACATCAACGCCCAAAAATACATCTACACCCGGTTTTAAATCAAGCTTTAAAACACTCTCTGTTATAAGTTCTAGAGCATCCAGATTTGAGTAAATATTTGGAGAAAACCCGCCCAAGTCAGCTGTGGAAGTTGAAATATTTCTGTACTCCAAAGTTTCTTTAAGCTTGTGATAAGATGACATTGCAATTTCCAAAGCTTGATCAAATTTATAAGAAGAAGAAGGAATAAGGTAAAACTCTTTAAAATCCAAAGGATTGTTCACGTGCTTACCTCCGTTTATAAGGGTAATAACAATAGTTGGAAAAGATCCTAAAATAATTTCCTCTTTAAAATAAGACTTGTACAACTCGTTTATATATTTAAACAAAGGCTCACCTTTTACCTTTGCAGCAGCTTTGGCCACAAGGAGGGAAACCAAAAGAAGGGTGGAAACTCCCAAAACCTCCTTCCTTAAAGTAGAATCCGCCTTTTCAAGCCAAAGATCTATTTCTTTTTGTTTGAATACAGAAACGCCTTTAAGTTTTTGAGTCACACCTTCAGTAATAATTTGAGCTGCCCTTCTCATTCCATAACCCAAAAATCGCTTTCCTCCATCGCGCAGAGCTACAGGCTCTTTGGGGTCACTTACAACAGGAGAGGGGATATCAAGTTCAACAAAGTCGCCGTTGTCAAGATAAAGCCTTCCCCGCAAAGTGGGAAAACCCAAACTGTCCAAAATCTCAATTGCCTCAAATCTTTTAATGGAAGCCATAAGCCTTAAAGTTTTTTTTCAATATTGTAAATCAGATGTCTGGTTTTTTCTGCCACATCAGGGTTAACAGAAACGCTTGTTATACCAGCCTTTATCAGCCGCTCTACTATTGTAGGATAATCTGAGGCAGCCTGTCCACAAATTGAAGAAGTAATCTTATGCTTTTTCGCAGTTTTTACAATCCTTTCTAAAAGTTCAACAACAGCTGTTGAGCGCTCGTCGTAAAGTGCTGCTGTTTTTTCATTGTCTCTGTCAACCCCCAAAGTCAACATAGTAAGGTCGTTTGTACCAATTGACACTCCATCAATTCCAATCTCTATAAACTTTTCCAAAGTTAAAGCCACCGAAGGAGTCTCAACCATTATCCAAAGCTTAAAATCAGGTAAAGAAAGCACCCTTTCCCTCAAAAGTATTTTGCGTATTTCAATAAGCTCCCAAGGCTTTCTAATAAATGGAATCATAAGGTAAAGGTTATGATAGCCCCTTTTGTGAATCCGCTTTATCATCTCAAGCTCCAAAGCAAACTCTTCTGGATCATTTATATAACGCAAAGCGCCCCGGTAGCCAAGCATGGGGTTCTCTTCTTGCGGTTCAAACTTGCTACCACCCTTCAAGTGCCTGTACTCATTGGTCTTAAAATCAGTTGCTCTGTAAACTACAGGCCGCGGATAAAAAGCCTTTACTATTTTGTAGACTCCTTCCTCCAGCCTCCTTATATATTCCTCCTGCTTGCCTTCTTTTATAAACTGCTTTGGGTGCTTTCCAATGTCTGCAATCATAAACTCTGCCCGCAAAAGCCCTACGCCATCTACAGGAAGAGAAGCCACCTTTTTTGCCAAATGTGGCTCAGCTAAATTAACATAAATTTTTGTCTTTGTCCTGTGCAAAGTGCCATAAGCTTTTGTATCTTCCTTAAACTTAACCCTACCTTCGTAAACCTCGCCTGTGCTGCCAATTACAGTAACAATAATTCCTTCCTTTATCTTTTTTAAAGCATCTTGAGCTCCTACAACTGCTGGAATTCCAAGCTCGCGTGAGACTATTGCAGCATGAGAGGTCCTGCCACCCCGTTCAGTAATAATAGCTGCAGCCTTTTTCATAGCAGGCACGTAATCAGGATTGGTCGCTGGAGCTACCAGAATATCGCCCTTTTCAATTTTTCCAATCTCCTTTGGAGAAAGAACAATTTTAGCTGGCCCAACTCCTATGCCAGGCGAGGCAGGCGAGCCTACAACCAAAGGCTTTTTTCCAGCAACAGCTGCTTTGTAGGTAGTCTGCTTCTCTCCTAAGGTAGTAATCGGCCTTGATTGAACGATATAAATCCTGCCCTTTTCAATAGCCCACTCAATATCCTGAGGAAAGAAATAGTGCTGCTCTATTTTTCGGATAATCAAAGCCAATTCTACAATTTCTTTATCTGATAGCTTTTGCATTGAACCTTTTTTGTGATCAAGCTTTATTTCAACATTTCGCGCTCCTTTTTTAACTAAAGCAACCTTTTGGGTATTGACTTGCTTTTTAATAACCACCAAGCTGGTTTTGTCTACCTCATAATGATCAGGCGTAACCTTTCCTCCTACAATGTACTCGCCCAAACCCCAGATAGCTTCAATCACCATAACGTTTTTGTTTTCTGTTACAGGATCAACTGTAAAGGCAATTCCTGATTTTTCAGCCTGCACCATTCTTTGTACAACTGCTGCAAGCCCTACTTTAAAATGATCAAACCCTTGCCTTTCCCTGTAATAAATTGCCCTTTCTGTAAAAAGGGAGGCAAAACAATTTCTTACAGCTACCAAAAGATTATGTTCACCCTTCACATTCAAATATGTTTCCTGTTGTCCAGCAAAAGATGCTCCAGGTAGGTCCTCAGCTGTAGCAGAGGATCTTACAGCTACCAAAGGTGAGTATATAACCCGCTTTAATACCAAACCTAACTCCTCAAATAAACCTAAGCCTTGATAAAAACGTCTCTCCTCGACCTCCAAATCGTGGTAATGTCTTATTATCTCCTTTGCTAAATCAGGCGGAAACTTTCCATGCTTGATAAGGCTTCTTACCTTTTGGGAAACTTCCTTTAACTTTTTTGTATCCTCAATATCCAAGCCCTTAAGAAGCTCCTTTATCTTGTCCTGAAGCTTGTTAAATTTTAAAAAGTAAAAGTAAGCATCTGCGGTGATAACAAAACCATAGGGCACAGGAAAACCGCTGTTTGCTAGCTCACCTAAATTTGCTCCTTTTCCTCCGACTTGTCCTGTAAGGCTCTTGTCAATTTCTTTAAACCATAAGATATGTTTGCGCACCATAATTTTATGTTAATCAAAAATTCAAATTTTGTAAAGAGTAAAACTTTTATATAATTAGCTCTTATGAGAAAACACTGTTTTATTCCTGTAGTAATGATTGTGTTTTTTAAAGATAACAAATATTTACTCACTCGCAGACGAGACTCCAATAAAAGATTTGACCTTAAATGGCAGTTTCCAGGCGGCGGCTGGGAACCAGGGGAAAGCCTGGAGGAGGCTTTAAAAAGGGAAACTAAAGAGGAGCTTGGCATAGAGCCAAAGGAATACAAATTCCTTCCAAAAATTTTTGAAGAGATAAGGGACCACTATCACCTTATTTTCTTTATCTTTTACGCACCATTTCCAAAAGGCGCAAAAATTACCCTAAATGAAGAGGCAGATAAGTATGGGTGGTTTACCCTTGAGGAAGTAAAAAAACTCCCATTCCTTCCGCTAACAGATAGAATTTTGCAGGAGGTTGAAAAATACATTAAAAACTCAAAAGTTAAAGGGCAAAACTAAAAAGTACATGCCCACCATAGCAAACCTGCTAAGGCGTTGTGGGCGTGGCTCGCCCGCCTCGCAAGCGAGAGCGTTGCGGGCGTGGCAACTCAAAAGTTAAAAGTTTTAACAAAATTCTCTTACCTTTAACTTTTGACCTTTTTTATTACAACACCCAAAATTAAGGCTGAGGCAGCGATGATTAAAGCTCTAAAAATGGGAGAACTTAGTATGTTTTTCTTACGAGAGTCTTTAGAAACTGCTTCATCTTGTTCAACAGAAGACTCTTCTTGATCCTCAAAACGTACTACCTCTTTTTCTCCTAAGACCTCTGGCTCTTCCTGAATGTTTGTCTGCTCTGCGACATTTCTTACAGTCGCTTCACCGGCAACAGCTGGCGCACTTGTTGGGGTAGGAGTAACATTTGTACCATCTAGTGCTAATACTGCAGGAGTAGGCGTTGGGGTGCTGGTAGGAGTAGGTGTTGGCGCATTGACTGAGGCTGTAGCGCTTGTAGGTGTTGGAGTTGGTGTATTGGTTGGTGTTGGGATCGGAGTGTTGGTGGGAATTGGCGTATTTGTTGGGGTTGGGGTTGGAATATTTGTAGGAGTAGGTGTTGGTGTACTTGTTGGCGTAGGAGTCGGTGTATTAGTAGGTTCAAAAACATCATTTATTTGAATAATAAAAGATTTATCATAAAAATTACCCGCAGAATCTTTTGCTCTTATCAACACAGAGTATTTATTATCATTTAAAGCTCCACTCCCTAAATCTTGCGGATTTTCATAATCTGGAACAAAAGCGAGCTTCAATTGGTTTCCGTCAATTGTAAACTTGTTATTATCCTCTCCTCCTATACCACTTTCCAAAGAAAATGTATGCACATCTGCGCTATCCTTATCTTTAGCACTCAAAACACCTACAACTGTACCTACAGGACTATTTTCATCTACAGAATTGTTTGAAAGAGTGATATCTGTAATTCCTTCATTTTGATTCAAGATTTGAATATTAAATATTTTTTCGTAAGTTCCTCCAGCTGAGTCTGTACTTTTCACACGAATAGAATAAACATTATCATTTGCGGTTCCACCTTGATCCTGTGGATTTTCATAGTCTGGAACAAAAGCTAATCGAAGTTCATTTCCTACAATGGCAAATCTCAGGTTATCTTCATCCCCAACTCCTGTCGCAAATGAATAAGTATGACTGTCACCTGAATCCTCATCGACAGAAGAAAAGTAACCAATAACACTTCCTGACGCAAAATTTTCAACAATAGAGTTTCTAGTTAAATTAATATCACTAGGATTGTCATTAGTGTTCTTAACTTTAATTATAAATACTTTCTCATAATATTTCGACGCTGAATCCGTAGATCTTACCCTTATAGAATAAGTGTTGTTCTTTGCTGTATCTCCTTGATCAACTGGATTTTCATAATTTGGCACGAAATTTAACTGTAATTTATTTCCTGAGATGATAAATTTGCTATTGTCTTCATCTCCTGTACCTGATACCAAGGAATATGTATGAGTATCACCAGCATCAGGATCTTTGCTTGAAAAAACGCCAACTATCGTCCCTACTGCACTATTTTCATCTACAGAACTGTTTGACAAGGTTATGTCAGTTGGAGCATTCTGATCTGGCACATCATTTACAGTAATAACAAATCTTTTCTCGTAAGTTTTTGAATATGAATCTATTGCCCTTACTCTTATAGAGTAAGTGTTATTTCCAGCTGTATCTCCCTGGTCCACTGGATTTTCATAATCTGGTGTAAAATTTAGCTTCAATTGATTTCCTGAAATAGTAAATCTACTATTATCCTCATCCCCTGTGCCCGAGACTAAATAGAATGAGTGCCTATCTCCAGCATCAGGATCCTTAGCTGACAAAACACCTACTGTGCTTCCTGAAGGTGTATTTTCATCAACAGAAGTGTTTGAGAGGGTAATATCAGTAGGAGGTTCATTTACGTCATATACTGTAATTATAAATATATCCTCATAAGTGTTTCCTGCACTATCAGTAGCTCTTATTCTAACAGAATAAGTATTATTTCCGGGTGTATCTCCTAAATCAACTGGATTTTCATAATCGAAAACATAATTATGCTCCAACCTGTTTCCATTTATTTTAAATCTTGAATTATCCTCACTTCCTGTTCCTGAAACTAAAGAAAAAGTATGACTATCACCTGCATCTTGATCATTCGCACTTAAATTACCAACCAAAGTTCCTACAGGATCATTTTCATAGGCAATATCCGAAGATAAATTTATTCGAGTGGGTGCTTCGTTTACATCTGTAATTGTAACAATTAAAACTTTTTCATAAGTGTTTCCAAAACTATCTGTAGTTCTAACTCTTATAGAGTAAGTATTGTTTCCTGCCGTATCTCCTTGATCTTGCGGATTTTCATAATCAGGATTGAAATCAAGCTTTAATTGATTACCTGAAATGGTAAATTTACTATTGTCTTCACTCCCTGTTCCTGAAACTAAACTGTAAGTGAAAGCGTCATTCGGATTATCAGCGTCTGTTGTAGACAAAGTGCCTACGACATCTCCTTGAATTTTATTCTCACCAATCGAAGAAGGAGACAAAGATATATCAGTCGGTGGTGCATCATAAACGTTTTTCACCTGAATTATAAAAATTTTTTCATAAGTATTACCCGTTGAATCAGTAGATCTTACTCTTATAGAGTAAGTATTGTTTCCTGCTGTATCCCCCTGATCTTGTGGATTTTCATAATCTGGCTTGAAATTTAGCTTCAATTGATTTCCAGAGATAGTAAATTTACTATTATCCTCACTCCCTGTTCCTGAGACTAATGAATAAGTATGAGTATCCCCAACATCAACATCAGCTGAAGAAAACACCCCTACTACTGTACCTACAAGCTTTTCTTCATCTACCTGGGTTGAAGATAATGTAATATCAGTAATAGGATTATCATTGTAATACAGTTTTAAACTATCTAGTTCTACTTGTTTTGTACCATCTGAATCAAAAAAGATTCTAAAAGCAAAACTATCTGAGTTTGAACCAACCAAAGCATTAACCCTATCAGATATTTCGGAAATTACATTTGTCTCTGTACCATCAGTCTTGCTCGTGCTAATCCAGCCTGGATAATTTGGATCATACCACTCATAGGTAGCATTTGGACTCGTAGCTGAAGGCAAAAGCGTCTCAAGCTGATATCTTACTGTGCCTTGATTATTTGAGCCTAAGACTTCTACAAATTTATCACGGTTATTTACACCAGTGGGGCCTACGATGTTATAAAGATAAGGTTTGTAAGTGGGATAACTCATACTACTTGCATCTAATATCTGAAAAGCATCATCGGTTGAGGAGACTACATAAATAATGTTGTTAAATACCATAATATCTTGAGCTCCCCTTATTTTTGGATTGCCTTGTGTATTGAAATACTTTCCTCCGTAAATATTAGGAGAAGCAGGATTGCTCACATCCAAAATTAAAATCCAATTTTTTGCGCTTAAATATAAATAGTTTCCTGAAAGAAATATTCTTTTAGATTGTTTAAATGCTGGACCTGTTAATGTCTTAACAACAGTTGGATTTGAAAGGTTGGAAATATCAATTACAGTTAAAGCATTCTCAGTTCTACTTGCAACATATGCATAATTTCCATTTACTACAACATCCTCTCCATCAAGCCTCAAGGAGGCATTATCATAAATTTTCCCAACCTCAGTAAGAGTATAATTTCCTCCTGACTGGGTGATTTCAATAATTGAAAAACCCTCCAACCCTGTAACAAAAGCATACAATTTTCCGTTTTTAACAGCAATGTCAATAGCATAAGCTTGATCTAAAGCTTTTGAAGCATCATCAACTATTGCTTGTTTAGGAGTAAGATTTTGAGGATTGGTTGGGTCGATTTCAAAGACTTCAACTGCACCTACCGAGTTACTAACAGTCAAAAGTACAGGCTTAGAAAAAATAGTACGTTCAATAATCATATCTGTAGGTTGATCAAGATATATATAATTTAAACTATTTTGATATTTTTGGCCAGGAGTTAGCTGATCATTTGTGCCAGTAGCAGAGCTTGTTATAGACAAAGTCTGAAGCCCATTTTCTTGAAAAGATAAAACATAAACAGTAAAGTTATAATGAGTTACTTTTATAGGCCTCGCAAGATATGTATTTGCATTATCTTCAGCCTCTCCTAAAGCTTGTGGATTTTGAATATCTGAAATATCAATAAGTTGGACACCATTGTCAAGATCGCCTGCTACAATTGCCCTATCAAGTGATACAATAACATCCAACCCCTTAGCTCCGTAAAGCTCATTGTTTCTATTGTTAACAACACTACCTTTAACAGCAGGTACCCTTCCTAACCGTGCAACTCCGTTTTCAACAACTATCTCACCGTAGGGATAGATGTAGTCAGCAGGATTATTAAACTCCCATGTGTATACATCCGCAAGCGCATTTGCGGCCAAAAAAATAAAAAGCAAGAAAAAAAAAAGAAAACTTCTTATCTTTTTTCTCACTATTTATCTTTTTAAATTTTAAGAGTTCAGTATAGCAAATTTTTAAAAAAAATAAAGCGAAATTTCAATTACACCTCCTCTTCCACTTGGATGGAGGATTATAAAAAGCTAAATCTTTGCATTTTGGCTCATCTTCTCCTACATAAACAACCTCAATACTCCCCTCTTTATCAACTATAGCATAAAAAACCTCTCCTCCAACAACTCCTTTCTCTCCTAAAGCGCCATACAAAAATATATTCTCGTTCTTCTTTATCATTTCTGTGACGTCAAAGACTAAATCACTTTCTGATATCTTGGTCCTTTCTGACAATTTCTTTGCCAGTTCCTGTTTTTTCCACAAAGGCTTCTGTAAAATATTTGCTGTTTTTTTATCTTGGAAGTTTACTTCTATCTTTTCTTTGTTAGTCTTAAGAGTACTATTAGTATTTTTTCTTTGCAGCTTTATTCCCATAAGAAGGACAAAGATTAGCCCGATAATTGCAAAA
>WFWI01000128.1 GCA_015491205.1 Candidatus Microgenomates bacterium
GACTTAGGCTCAGGAGATGGAAGACTGGTATTGGAAGTTTCCAAAAAACTTAATATTCCAAGTCTTGGATTTGAAATTAATCCATATCTTTACTTTTTGTCAATATTAAAAGCGAGGTTTACTTCTTCCAAAGCTAAATTTATTCTTGGATCATATATAAAATTTAAGCCGAGAGAGTTAGACTTGATTTACCTTTACCACCTTCCTTGGCTCCTTAACAAAATAATAAACTTTTTGAAAATGAAAAAAACAAAAAATCTTTTTGTACTCTCACATGAGTTTAAAGTAAAAGACAAGGCATTCAGATTGATTGCTATAATAGATACTCGTCCTTACAAAACTTATCTTTACCAGGTATAATTATCTTTATGATGAAGAAGAGGCTTTTTCAAGTCTTGATACTTTTTTTAGCCTTTTTGTTGATCTTAAGTTTACAAGTAAAACTTATTCTAGCAGGATACTCTCTTACAAATAAGAATATCACTCTTAAAAAACTTGCAGCAGAGCTTGAAAAATTAGATTCTGGAAAAATGGTTTTTTATAATTCTCTTCCTTCAATTGAAACAAGCTCTGTTAAAGCTAATATAACATTTTACGACGGAAGAGTAGCTAATTTAAAACGATTTATCAGAAAATATAATCCAAACTCTCCTTTATATGAATTAGCAGATTACATTGTTGAAATATCAGATAAATACGGGCTAGATTATCGCCTTTTAGTAGCAATAGCTATGCAAGAATCAAATTTGTGCAAGCGAATACCTAAAGATTCTTATAACTGCTGGGGCTGGGGTATTTACGGAAATAAAATCACACGATTTTCAAGTTATGAAGAAGCAATAGAAACAGTAGCAAAAGGCTTAAGAGAAAAATATGTTGACAAAGGATACTACACGATTTATACAATTATGAGAAAATACAACCCTTCCTCAAAAGGAAGCTGGGGTGATGCAGTCAAAAAATTTTTCTTGCTTCTAGAATAAAGAAGATTTTTATTGTACAGATCTTGCCATCTTAAGCTCTTCTGAAAGTGAATATTGAGTGCCTTTCTTCTTTGAAAGAGCTAAAAATAGAGAACCGCGTTTCTTTTTTCGTGTCAACAAAGCTTCAAGCCAGGTTTTAGACTCTGATGCTTTCGTCCTAAGGCTCTTAACAAGTTTTAAGATTACCTCCAAAAATCTAACATGATATACTCCTACCTTTTCCGGAAGATTTTCTAAGGCTGCTTTTTCTATTTCTTTTAGTTCGCTGGTAATGCTGGATGTAGTTTTTTTCAAAACCTCTGCCTCTTTTCTTATTTCTTCAATAAGCTTTTGAATCCTTTCTTTTATTAAAAACTGTTCTTTATATTCTGTAAACCTAAAAAGAATACCTTCCTTTTGTCTTCTTATAATAGGCTTTTCAGGAAATTCCTTTTTAATAGGTTTTTCTAAAGTTCTATCTCCTTCTGTCTTTGGAGTTCCAAGAAACTGGTCAAAAGCACCAAAAGTAATATTTTTAAATTCTTCTATAGCACCTTTTGCCACATCACTTCCTAAGCTCTTTAAAGTCTCCCCCACCCCTTGAGTTGTGCTGTATTTTTTTCCTTTCATTGGGTTATAAATTTTACTACAGGCTTAAAAGAAACTCAAGGGTTTTTTGCTTGCGCAAAACTGCTGCCCAATAGTACTGGAGTTGTTGCATTTTCTCTTTTTCCTTTACTTGGGGTTTTTTTTCGTCTATATTAAGAATTTTTTTAAGTTCCTCTGGTTTTACTTCAATATTTTCTTTATTAGCAATTTCCTCCAAAGCGAGCTCAATTTTGTAAGTATCAATTATTTCCTTTCTAAACTTTTCTTTTAGATCCTCAATTTCTAAATTTCTTGCTTTAAGATATTCAGAGAGCGTGAGCCCAGCTTTTCTTATGTCGTCAATAAGGGAAGCTAAGCGCTTTTTAACTTCCTGTTCTACTATAAGATCTGAAATTTCAAGTTTAGTTTTATCAAGAAGCATTGCCAAGATTTTGTTTAAAAGTACATCCTTTTGAGCTTGTTTTTGTTTTTTATCCAACTCCTTGCCAGGCGTCCAAATATTTTGAGCCTTTGCCTGAGCTTTTACATCTTGTACTATTTTTTTATAATCAGGCAATTTTATTTTAGGCTTTAATGGAATTCTTACTTTGATTTTCCATGGTTTTTCAAAGGTTATCTCAATCGGTTCAACGCTTGGTTCTCCAAAGACTTGAAGTTGTTCTTTTTTGATAATATCAAGAATTACTTGGGTAAAAACATCGCGGGCTGTCTCTTCTAAAATTTTGCTTTCGGAAAGATTTTTTAAAGCAACATCGCGGGGCACCTTACCTTTTCTAAAGCCAGGAACCTCTAAGTTTTTGATAAGCCTTTCTATTGCAGCATCTTTTGCCTTTTGAATCTCCTCCTTTGGTATTTCAACTTCTCCTTTAAAAGTGGCTTTTTCTACTTTATTCTTTGAAAGAGTATATTTTATCATGGTTCTTTATTGTACTATAATTCGATCTAAAAGCAAATTGTATTTTTTTTCCAGTTCCTCTAGTCTTCTTTTAATACGAGTAGTTTTTACCCACCAGTTTGGATCAGTCGAATAGTACTTGCCAATAAGTTTAAGATTAGTTGCACCTCGGGCTATATACCTGTTTTTTAATCTTTTAGATACAACATCAATTGCTTCTTCTAGATTTTTGAATCTATAGTATCCACCACCCCATCCAAAGGGATTATTGTATTCTTTTATATACCTTTTTCCGTAGTAAGATTCAATAGCTGCTATAGAGGGTAAAAGATAGCAATCGATCTGATATTTTATACAAGACGAGATGAACGCAGAAGACTTTTTGGCTAAAGGAGAAGAGTACTTCTCAAAAAACTCTGCTACAACCAGGTTCTTTATAAGATAAGAATAGTGGTTGTTAATATTGGAACCATTATAAGATCTCAGCTCGGCAGAATTCTCCGAGATTTTTTCATTAGCAAAGGTAAATTGAGGGAAAGTTAACAAAAATATTACCGTAAATAAAGTTTGTACGATTTTTTGTCCCATAAAAAAAATCCTAAAGCTTTCCCTAAATTCAGGGAAAACCTTAGGATCTGCTTAAAAGTATAGCACATAAGACTTAATTTGTCAAGCCTATAAAAAATTTAAAAAGGGTTAAATTCTTAATACAAATTTTCAAAAATTAGATTAGACAGATACAAAATTTACATAGCGTCTTAATTTAGTCTAATATATCCTTCCAATTTCTAAACGTTTGGTAATTGGATTGAACGATCGTGTCATATAATGACTAGAGGGTTCATGTTTGGACTGATATAATATTATTCTTATGAGCCTTATGAAAAGTTTTTATATTTACACTTTTGGCTGTAGGGTAAATCAGGCAGAGTCGGAAAGGTTATCTGAGGAGCTTGTTAAATTGGGCCTTGCATTACAGGAAAAAAGGCCAGATATTTTTGTGATTAACTCTTGCGCTGTTACTCACAAGGCTGTGGCTGAGGTAAAAAAAATGGTTAATTTTGTAAAAAGAAACTATCCTGACACCTATCTTGTTTTAACCGGCTGTTCAGCTAATTATTGGCTAAAACTTCAGAAAGATCCAGTTTTAAAAAAGCTTGATCTAGTAGTTCCAAATTCTGACAAAGAGTATTTGGCTAAGATTTTGAAAAAAAGATTCAATCTAGCAAAACAGAATAGACAAACTTCATATTCCCTGCCTGTTGACAAATACACAAGCTCTTTTCGACTTCTTATTAAAATTCAGGACGGCTGTCATAGATTTTGCACGTTTTGTATAGTCCCCTATCTTCGAGGTTTACCCCAGTCCAGGAGAATTTCTGAAATTGTAAAGGGAATAAAAGAAAACGAATCTTGGGCTAAGGAAGCCATTTTAACCGCGATAAACACCGAGGCCTTTGGCAAGGATACAGGCGAAAAATTCACCGATCTTATAAAACAAGTGCTTAAAAAAACCTCAATAAAAAGGATTTCATTTGGTTCTATTCACCCTTGGTCTTTGAACAAGGAGTTTGTTTCCCTTTACCAGGATTTAAAGGATTCCGACCGCTTTGTACACTATTTTCACATTCCTTTGCAATCTGGTTCTAACAAAATTTTGAATCTTATGAAAAGGGAGTACAAAGCTGAAGAAGTATTTGAAAGGATAAACCATCTTTATAAACTAAATCCCTATATTTTTTTTGGCACCGACGTTATAGTTGGATTTTTAGAAGAGGAGGATTCAGATTTTGAAAAGACATATGAATTTTTGGAAAAATCCCCTTTTGTTAAATTTCATGTTTTTCGCTTTTCTATAAGATCTCACACAGCAGCATACTATTTAGCAAAACGATTAAAAAAAGTTGATGAGAAGACAAAGAAAAGAAGGGCAGAGGCTTTGCACAAGCTATCAAAAAGAAAAATGCTTGCTTTTTTTGAAAAACTTAAAGGGAAGGTTTTTCCTGCTTTGTTTTTGAGCAAGAAGGAGGATGGGGCTCATCATGCAACGCTTATAAATCAAGTTCCAGTGATCGTCCCAACTGAGGAGGACTTTACTGGAAGGATTTTGGATGTTAAAATTGAAGGTGTAAAGAAGGGAAGGTTGGTTGGGAAAGTGTTAAATTCCAAATTCCAAGCACCAAGTACCAAATAAGCACCAAATTACAAATTCCAAAATCCAAACTAACGTTGTTTGGAATTTGGGATTTGGGGTTTGGAATTTCCTCCACGGAGCAGGGGCATGGCCGCTTAGCTCAACTGGTTAGAGCGTCCGCTTGACGTGCGGAAGGTTGGGGGTTCGAGTCCTCCAGCGGCCACCCACCCCCGTGAAGCGGGGGAAGCTCCAATAACCAAGCACCAATAACCAAACAATAATCAATTACCCAATCTTCAAATCACCAAAACGTTTCGGTCTTTTGGTAATTGGAATTTAGGTGGTTGTCCGTCTGCCTAAGCTATCGCTAGGCTAGCGGGCAGGTTTGGTCATTGGTCATTGAAAATTGGTCATTTTTTTAGCCATTAGGTCAATTAGAAATTAGGATTTTTCTTATCGCTTCCATTCCTTTCCAGAAACTCTCTTCATCAAAATTCTCATTTGGTGCATGAATGTTGTCGTCAGGCAAGGTAAAACCGGTTAGAACAATAGGCTTTTTAAAGAGGCGTTGTAAAATTTCAGCTGCTGGAATTGTGCCGCCGGAGCGGTTGTAAACAGGCTCTTTTCCAAAAACATCTTTTAGTGCTTTAGCAGTTCTTTTAACCCATGGGTTTTCTATACTGGTGTAAAAAGGCGCAGCTGAGTCATATTTTTTAATCTCCCATTTTACACCTTTTGGCATATGTTTTTTAATAAAACTTTCTATAAGCTTTACGATTTTCTCTGGATTTTGATGCTCAACCAAGCGACAAGAAAATTTGGCTATAGCCCTTCTTGGAATAATGGTTTTTGTTCCCTCGCCTGTAAAGCCTGAGACTATTCCATTAATATCAAGCGAAGGATAAGTTTTGCTGGTAAGGGAGGGGTTTTGTTTATCAAGCGAGACCAAGCTGTAAACACCTGCCTCAGCTTTTTCTTCTTTATCAGACTTTTTGATTTTCAAAAGAAGCTCTCGTTCTAGTTTTGTTAATTTTCTTACATCCTTGTAAAAACCTGGAATTAAGACCTTGTTTGTTTTGGCATCCTTCATCTTGGCAAGAATCTCGCACAAAAGATTGGCTGGGTTTATGACTCTGTTGCCATAAACTCCAGAGTGAAGATCCCTCTTCCCTACTTCAACCTCAAGCTCAAAATAAACAAGGCCTCGCAAGCCATAAAAAATTTGAGGCACACCTTTTTTGTGCATTCCTACATCTGTTAAAAAGAAAACATCAACATCTTTAAGCTCGCTTTTTAAGCTTTTAACATAGCTTTCAAAATTTGGGCTACCAAGCTCTTCCTCGCCTTCCAAAAGAAAGATCAGGTTTGAGCGCAAAAGATCATTTTTAATAAGCTCTTCTGCCGCAAAGAGATTTATTGTAATATGCCCTTTATTATCAGCCACTCCCCTACCCCAAAATTTTCCATTTTTTACAACAAGCTCAAAAGGAGAAGTTTCCCACTCTTCAACCGGGTCCTCAGGTTGCACATCATAATGCCCATAAAAGGCTAGAGTGTTTTTGGTTGATGATGCTTTGTAGTAAGCAAAAATAAAAGGATGGGCGTTTTTTCTTTTTAAAATTTTTGTTTTGAACCCTATGGAAGCAAGCTTGGCTTTTAAAAAAGAAGCTGCCTTTTCCATTTCAGATTTTCTTTTGGAATCAGAAGAAACAGAAGGGATGGAAATGAAGCGTTTTAAGAAGTTTATAACATCTCTTTTCATATTTCCTATTATACCACCTCGAATACATCCAGGTTCGTACACCCCCGGGGTGTACAAAAAATGCAAAAATCATTACTCTACGGAGCCATACAACAATCCGCATTTAACCTTCGAGGTTAAACGCGGGGTGTTATGGCGCGCTGGAGAAGAACTATTTTGCAATTTTTTATAATTTTTCAAAAATTTTCTTCTTTAGGGCAGCTTTTATCCAGGGAGCAAGGAGAGCTCTTGGAATAGGATAAAAATCGCCTTTTTTGATCCTATCCTTTTTAATCATTGTTAGTCCATAAGCAAAATCAGGGTTTATTTTAGGGATTTGGTTTAAAGATAGTTTATAAAAATAGTCTATTTCGTTTTCTATCAAGCCATTTTTGTCTTTTGAGCAATATTTAACTTTTCCCAAAAAAGCAATTTTTAGATCTTTTTTTAGTTGTGCCTTCCACTCTCGCTCTAAACTTTCCTTGATACTGGCAATGTCATCCACCAGTTTGTTATTCTTGTAATACGGGTGGGAAGAGAAGGAAAGGTCAAAGACTCCGTCAAAAACAGGATGTTTTCTAAATTGTAAAATAACATAGGCTTTGTAGAGGATAACTGCAGTAAAGCCTCTGTGCAAAAGGCCTTTTTTGTGAAC